>JAGHBT010000272.1 GCA_021160845.1 bacterium
AGGAGGATAATGGGAGTTGGGTCAAGAAAAATTCTGTTTACTCCAAGGCTGATTCCACGATATATAATGTCCGGGTGGCTTGGGCATTATGCCAATATGCCATATTGTCGGGGGAAGATAAGTATATGGAAGCAGGTATTAATAATGCCAATTATACATTAAATTACCAAACAAGAAATGGATGGTTTCATAATTGCTGCTTAACTGATTCCGACCATCCTTTATTGCATACAATTGCGTACACTATGAGAGGATTGTTGGAAATAGGAATCTTGTGTCAAATGGATAATTTTGTTGATAGTGTAATAACATCGGCAAGATCATTGATGTTGTTGATCGGAGAAGATGGATTTATTCCGGGTAGGATAAATAGCAAATTTCAATCCGCCGCAAATTACGCATGTTTAACCGGAATGTCTCAGGTTTCTATTGTCTGGGCAAAATTGTTTGAAATAACACAGGAAAAGGAATTTAAACAATCTGTTTCAACAGTGAACGAATATTTAATGCGGCGCCATGATATATCATCTTCTATAGATACAGTGCGTGGAGGAGTGACTGGGTCCTGGCCTGTACATGGTGCATATGGGAGATTTATGATTCTAAATTGGGCAACGAAATTTTTTGTCGATGCATTATTAAAGGAAATTGAATTAAAAGATAAATTGGGTGAAACAGATTCTGATATTTAGTATGACTGCATATAATTTTGAGAGATTAGAATACGGTAAAATGAATAAAACTATTCACTGAAATCAAAGATCTCTAAAGAATTGAATTTGTGGTTCAGCTGAATCCGGAATCTACCTCTTGACGGATTAAAAAGTACTATTAAAGAATGGATTGTTCCTTTTTTCATCGCCTATAGTGGTTGAGGGGCCATGGCCGCAGTATACCAGTGTGTCGTCGGGCAGATTGAAAAGTTTTGTCCGAACTGAATCCAGCAGTGTTTCCTGGTTTCCTCCAAAAAAATCTGTTCTCCCGATAGAACCGGCGAAGAGTGTGTCGCCAACGAATACGACACCGTTGAACTTTAAGGATATTCCCCCCTTGGTGTGCCCCGGAGTGGCAATAACGGCGCCTGTTATTTCTCCCACTTTAATTTTATCTCCCTCGGCGAGTGTGTTTTCAACCTCCGGTTCTTCAATTATTCCCAATCCCCAGAGAGGGGCGTCCTTAACCGATTTTTTCATTGTTTCTATATCATCGGAGTGAACCGCGAGGCCGATATTATATTTTCGCATAATCTCTGCGGCGGATGCCATGTGATCACTATGGCCATGAGTTAAAATTATCTTTGTTGGGTTAAGAGATTTTTCACCGATCGATTTTATTATTATTTCCGGATCGCCTCCGGGGTCGATTATTATTGCGTCCTTTGTCACCGGGCAGTACAGGATATAGTTATTTGTAGCCATTGGGCCTACAATATTTACAATAACATGAGGATCTTCATTGCTCATTATTCTTCACGAATTCTGTTAGAAATGATGTGAAACGAAGAAGGCGAGACCGAATCCCGTGTATTTTAAATCGAAATTGGCGTCGTGGATTTCGAAATTACTCTGGCACATTTGCACCCTGGCTTCTATCCCGGCGGAGAATCTGTTTGTAATAAAGTAGTTCAGCCCCAATTCAGCATGCGCTCCGCCTACAAGGCTATTTTTAGAGATTGTTTCTTCAGGGTTGTCGAATGGTTCACCTGTTAGGTCTATATATGAATCTGTATTCAGCCGTGCCATTACGAGAACAGGAGAAAATCCTAACGCTATATATGGGCATACCGTTTGAGGCTTAGGCTTTGAGAAATAGTGTTTTAAACCTAAATCCAGATTGAAGAGGTATATTTTTAATTCGCGGTTAATATCAAGAGCAACATTATTACCAGGAGGAATAACCTTAACGTATTCCCCAGTGCTCTTTGTTTCGAAATATGAAAAATTAAGTTTTGCGGTTAGGAAGAATAAAGGCGCGATTCGATATTCATATCCGACTTGCATGTAAGGTGAGGTAGAGATTTCATCAAAATTATCGAAGCCGCCTTGAACATTAGCCCAGTAGTCAAGGTAATCGGTAAACTGTGTAGCATCGGCGCCATCAATGAAGCCGAAGTTGATGTTAATACTCATACTCGGGATAGCTCCGTACATCTTTTTATCTCTAAAAAGCACCTCTGCCGATGAAGGCTCCACAACAGTTAACAGGAGTGCTGAAATAAGACTTAGAAGCAAATACCTTTTCATCGTTTCTCCAATTCTTTCAGTTTATCCTTGGCTGTGGGGCTATTCTAAGAATATAATCAAGCAAGGGTTTTGTCAAACGTATAAAACAAAAAGAGTTGCTACTTGTTTGGAACAACACAGAGAAATTTCAGAGTATCTCCCCCTGTATTTATAAAGGAATGTTTTTTCCCATTTGGCACAAATATGAAATAGCCTTTTGAAAAATCTCTTTCTTCTTTTTCAAATTGAAGCTTGCCTTTTCCTTCAAGGATATAGACCTCATGTTCCCATGAGTGTTTATGAAATGGCGTTTTCCCTCCCTTTCCAACCTCGAATAGCCGCATCGCGAAGTTGGGCGCCCCGTCATCTTTGGAAATCAGCCATCTGATAGTGACATTCTCCGCTCCTTCATCATCTACTTTGGCAGATTTAACATCCTCCGCTTTATTGATTTTAAGATTGGCCATGTATCGCTCCTTTTTATGATTTTTCTTAGCCATATTGACGATCGACGCTGACGCATTTGAATTTTCAGTTCAATTGCCAATTGTAAAACAGAATGTGGAATACGGACAAGTTAAAAGTAATATTTTTAAAATTGAGCCGCCTTTCATGTGTGCCCCTTATCAAAGTCTTTTTATTAACCAAAGCCTATTTGTCTGCCTTGACAGTAGTATGGTAAACAGGCTATTTTGAAAGCAATTCCGGGAGGCAACACAGTTTTTGGGTTAGTCCTTGTGAGGAGAGGTTATTGAAAAAGGTGCTTTTTGTTTGTACGGGAAATACATGCCGAAGCCCTATGGCCGAGGCTATAGCAAGAAAGAAAATGGCTGATCTGGAAAATATTTCCTTCGCGTCCGCCGGTACATTTGCCAGAGATGGGCAACCTGCTTCCTCTCTCGCGATAAGTGTACTTTCCGAGATAGGGATTAACCTGTCTTCTCATAGGTCGGCTGCGTTAACCCAAAAAAAGTTAAATGATTCCGCTCTTGTAGTGACTATGGCATTGTCTCATAAATCGGCCGTGCTGGCTTTAGCCCCGGATGCTGAATCCAAAGTGATACTACTTGGAGCGCTCGATGCTGAAAAGAAAAATCCTGATGTTAAAGATCCGATCGGGGGGGACAGGGAAGTTTACATTGGAGTCAGAGATGAGATAGAGTATCTTATAAACATATTAAAAGATTATATTGTTGAGAGATTTAAGTTGGGGGGTGATAATATCGGATAGTTAAGTAAGATTAAATTAATTTTCATCTGCCATTCGAATTCCGGTTTGTGCCCGGATGGTCATGTTGTTTTATGGTATTGTGTAATTTACAGTCAAAATTGAAATTGTTGTTGTAAGAGTTATTACTTGTTTCTATAATTAGCACTAGTTGTCGGTGATTTTCCCGCCGTGTTCATATATGGGAAGTACAAGAATTATTTGTTTAGAGGGAGTGTGAAAATGGGTTTACAGAAGTCGGACAAGATATGGATGGATGGAAAATTTGTGGATTGGGATGACGCTAACATCCACGTCTGCTCACATGTAGTTCATTACGGCTCTTCTGTGTTTGAGGGAATAAGATGCTATAACACGAAGAAAGGGCCGGCGATATTTCGGCTTGAGCCTCATATAAAAAGGCTCTATAACTCAGCAAAGATGTACAGGATGCAGCCCGAGATATCTAAACAGGAGTTTATGGAGGCCTGTTTTGAAACAGTTAGAAAGAATAAGATGAAGGCATGTTATATAAGACCGCTAGTTTACAGAGGATATTATGAGCTGGGTGTTAACCCCTTTAATAATCCGGTAAATTCCTTCATAGTAGTATGGGAATGGGGAAAGTATCTTGGACCAGAAGCCCTTGAGAAGGGGGTCGATGTCTGCGTTTCTTCATGGGATAGAATTGCTCCAAACACATTCCCGGCGCTGGCGAAGGCTGGAGCTAATTATATGAACTCCCAGCTAATCAAAATGGAGGCTATCAAGAATGGTTATGTAGAGGGAATAGCCCTCGACGCGAATGGTTATGTCAGTGAAGGTAGCGGTGAAAACATTTTCCTTGTTCAGGACGGCATACTTTATACCCCCCCGCTGGGAGCGAGTGTTCTTCCGGGGATTACTCGAAATACGGTTATAGAACTGGCTAAAGGTCTTGGATATGAAGTAATTGAGAATCTCATCCCAAGGGAGATGCTTTATATAGCGGACGAGGTTTTCTTTACGGGAACCGCGGCTGAGATAAGCCCAATTCGGAGCGTCGACAAGATTCAAGTGGGAGAAGGCAAACCATAACCGCCGAGTTACAAGAGCTGTTCTTTAAGGTGATCAACGCAGAGGTTGAAGAAAGACTCGATTGGCTGGATTTTGTTTATGATGACTAATTTAATTGGAAGAAAGGGAATGGTTTTATGAAAGTGGCGGTTGGTTCGGATCATCGCGGGTTTCCGTTGAAAGAAAAAATTGCAAATTTCCTTGAGAGAGAAGGGTATAATGTTCTGGATTTAGGTACCGATGGGACTGATTCGGTGGATTACCCGGATTTTGCCATTCCTGTTGCTCTAAAGGTCGCCGGCGGAGAAGTTGATCGTGGAATTTTGGTATGTGGCAGCGGTATAGGAATGTCAATTGCCGCTAACAAGGTTGTCGGGGTGAGGGCTTCATTGTGCAAAACGGTTCAGGACGCGAGGATGACCAGATTACACAATAATTCTAATGTTCTTGCGCTTTCGGAGCAAAGCGGTGATGATCCGGCGATTGAAGATCTCGTGAAGGTATGGCTTGAAACATCATTCGAAGGAGGCCGTCACCTGAGACGGATAAACAAGATACATAAATATGAAAGTAGTTAAGAAACTTTGTTAAAGAGGGGCGATAGATAATGTTTAAAGAAAATCTCTTTAAGTACCTTGAGGAAACAGACCCTGAGATAATGGATGCAATGAAAGGAGAGCTTGAACGGCAGCAAAACCAACTTGAGATGATCGCCAGCGAAAATTTTGCGAGTAAGGCTGTCCTTGCCGCTCTGAGTAATCCGATGCAGAATAAATACGCGGAAGGCTATGTTGGAAAGCGATATTACGGGGGGTGTGAATTTGTAGATCAGGCAGAAAGGCTGGCGCGGAGAAGACTTAGAGAGCTTTTCGGTGCTGAAAGCGCCAATGTTCAACCACATTCCGGCACACAGGCCAATATGACAGCCTATCTTGCTTTTATCAAGCCTGGAGACAAAATTATGGGCTTGAGTTTGTCGCACGGAGGGCACCTCTCACATGGCCATCCCGTAAATTTCTCCGGTATGTTTTTTGATGTTGTTCATTATGAGGTTGACCGTGAGACTAGAACCTTCAATTATGATGCCCTTGAGAAACAGGTTAAAGAGGAGAGGCCAAGGCTTTTTGTAGCCGGAGCAAGCGCCTATCCCCGGTTCTGGGACTGGAAAAGAATTCGTGAAATCTGCGATAGTGTAGGTGCTATTATGATGGTTGATATAGCCCATATAGCGGGTTTGATAGCAGCAGGGGTGCATCCGAGCCCAGTTCCCTATGCCGATGTGGTAACTTCAACCACTCACAAGACGCTTCGGGGACCAAGGGGAGGATTTATCCTGTGTCCCAAAAAATATAAAAAGAGTATAAACAAAACTAATTTCCCCGGTACTCAGGGTGGTCCGTTTATGCATGTTATAGCTGCAAAGGCGGTTTGTTTCAAGGAAGCGATGACGGAGGAGTTTAAAGAATATCAAAAACAGGTTGTAGCAAATGCTTCCAAACTTGCATCCTACGTAATGGATCACGGGTTTGAACTTGTTAGTGGCGGGACCGACAATCATCTTTTCCTTATTGATTTGTCAAACAAGGGATTAACCGGCAAGGCGGCGGAAATAGCGCTGGAAAAAGCCGGAATCACCGTAAACAAGAATACGGTGCCTTTTGACGAGCAGAGTCCTTTTGTTACATCAGGAATCAGAGTTGGTACTCCCGCCCTTACGACACGCGGCATGAAGGAAGCTGAAATGGAAGAGATTGGAGCGATGCTGGTCAGGGTTCTTGAAAATATGGAAGATGAAAATGTATTGACGGAGGTAAGGAAAAAATCCTTTGAACTTGCCAGGAGTTTCCCGCTTTATGAATAAAGCCGGTGTCTGTCCTTCCCGGCGCCTGTATTTGCCGATGGGAGCGGACGAAATTATTTTGCTCTTCAATCGTCGGCATGAGAGCGGCACGACTTAGAGTTGTGCCATATTTGTTAATTGTTGCGGATGTGTTTTATTGCTTCTTGATTACCATTGTCACTATGTGAAACTGACTGTCTGTTGTTGCGTTGGGAGTATTTATGAGTAGGCCGAGCTGGGATGAATATTTTATGAAAATCACTGATTTGGTCGCTGAGCGTTCTACATGTCTCAGGCGACAAGTGGGGGCCATTATCGTTATAAATAAAAGGATAATTTCAACCGGCTATAATGGAGCTCCCAAAGGGTTGGAACATTGTCTTGATATTGGGTGTTTACGTGAAAAATTGCACATTCCTTCGGGCGAAAGGCAGGAATTGTGTAGGGGGGTTCATGCTGAACAGAACGCCATAATTCAGGCTGCGGGGGCAGGTGTGGATATGGAAGGGGCCACGATGTACTGTACGGATTCTCCTTGTTCCACCTGTTCAAAGATGATTATTAACGCTGGTATCAAAAAACTTGTTCTAGGAAAGAAGTATCCTGACGAACTTGGGCATGAACTTATAAGAGCCTCGGGGATTGAAACGGTATATTTTCAGCCTGAGCCGGAGGAAAAGTCTGAACCGTAAAGGAGGATGATTTGCGTTGTCCCGCGTGCGGTAATGAAGAAGACAAGGTTGTCGACAGTAGGTCTACCCGTGATAATTCCGCGATAAGAAGGCGCCGCGAATGCCTGGCCTGTGGCTATAGATTTACGACCTATGAAAGTATTGAACAAAGACCTGTTATGGTTGTTAAGAAGGATGGAAACAGGGAGCGTTATTCAAGGGATAAGATGTTAAACGGTCTTCTTAGGGCGTGTGAAAAACGCCCGGTTTCAATGGAGGCGCTGGAGAAATTGGTAGACGAAGTAGAGAATTCTGTCTCAAGTAGCATAAGGGATGAAATTCCAACCGAAGAACTGGGTAACGAGATTATGAAAAGGCTTGCCGCTATCGATCAAGTTGCCTATGTTCGCTTCGCGTCCGTGTACCGGGATTTCAAGGATATTTCACAGTTTCTTTTGGAATTAAAGGGACTTCTCGGAAAGGACAAGTAGACAGTTTACAGAATATTTCTATTGTTGCGGCTTGAAATTTAGAGAAGGGAGAATTTCATGGATTTACCTGACCACTTTAAAACAGTGTTAATTTCGGTTGCTCTTTTTTCTGTTGCTCTGTTAAGCATTCGTTGTTCTTCATCTCCCCCTCCTGGCGAGGTTAAGGACAAGGGTGGCAAAATCAAACTATGCTTTACTCCGGAAGTGGGAGCAGTATCCAAATATAAGGGAAGTCATACGAGGGAAAAGAACTTTTCTGGAATGGATATTAGCCTAGTTACCACATACAGAGTAGTCCAGTCTGTGAAGGCTAAGACAAAAGAGGGTAATAATTCAATTAGAATCAAGTGCCTGGAGCAAGATACCAAAATGGTTCATAATGGAGAAACTCTGGATTATAAAAATCCCGTCAAAGCTGAGGGAAAGACAATTGAAGTTGAAGTATCACCAATGGGAGAAGTAAAAGGTGTTAAAGGGTTTATTTCCGGGCTGTCTAAAGATGACTTAAAGAGTTTTGCTGAAAACTGGTTCTTTGAACTACCGGAGAAGCCCTACGGAATTGGTGAAAGTTGGCAGAAAGAGATTAACGACAGTACTGAAAATATGGTTGTAAAAGGGATTTCCGAATTTACCCTGGAGGGGATTGAATCGAAAGATGGTATCGAGGTTGCCTGTATCAGCGGTAGCGCCGAGATGGATATAGTCGGCAAATCGGAACGGGGTACTATTAAAGGGACAAATAAGACCGCTTTTAAAGCAAAAATCGCGATAAAAGGTGGGTATATAGTTACATCCAGTAGTAATTCGGAAATGAAGGGGAAAATGACCGGTATAAATCCGGAAACCGCCAAGGAGGAAACGAGGGATATAGCGAGTTTTTCTCATGACAAGGTGGAATTTATCGAGTGATCGTGCGAAATGTTGCCTGATGGAGAAAAAAGGGAAAAGCTAAAAGAGATGGGGTTCCTCGATCACCTCGAGGAATTAAGGTCGGGTTTAATATGGGTTATTGTGGTCTGGCTGGGGACCTCGATAGTTCTGTGGTTTTTTTCAAGGTCTCTGATAGATTTTATTCTCGCCGGGATTCCTCTTAAAAGTCTCTATTTCAATGCCCCTACAGAGGCCTTCGTGATCCGCATGAAGCTCAGTTTTATTGCCGGATTTCTGGTATCTTTTCCATATATTTTATTTAGGATATGTGTTTTTGTATCCCCGGGATTGTTTTCAAGCGAAAAAAAAGTTATTTTTCCATTTATTTTACCCGCAACACTACTCTTTTACCTTGGAGTCGTATTTGCCTATTGGATAATGATCCCGATCGTCCTTGATTTTCTGATGAAATTCGGAACTGATATGTTATCACCGCTTATATCGGTTGGAAAATACTTCACTTTTGTAGGGAAATTGTGTTTTAGCTTCGGCATTGTATTTGAGTTACCGCTGGTGATAGTATTTCTGACGATTGCGGGCGTGATATCTCCGGAGAAACTGCTTAAACAGTGGCGTTGGGTTGTGCTGATCGTTTTTATTGCCGGGGCGCTTCTGACGCCTCCGGACCCAGTTTCACAGCTCCTTATGGCCTTCCCTCTGATAATACTTTTTTTTATCAGTGTTATTCTCTCAATTTTTATTAAGAGGGGCGGCAGAAAAGAGAGAAAGAGCTGAAAATACCTTGAATCATACCAATAGTAGTGATAGATTTCAGAATCTAGTGTGTAAGTGTTACAGGATACCGATATTGTTTATTGTTTTGATAATGAATATGATTTTATTTTTTTGAAGGGGATTGATTATAGGTTTGCCGGAGTACTCTGATGATATTACTTTAGATTCGGTTAAATCAGCCGTTAAGTTCGAGTTTGATTCCCTTGAAAAAAGACTTAAAGCGGTTCTCAGGTCGGATGTTTCCCTGCTAGACGAAATATATGCTTCATTAAGCGGTAACCCCGGTAAGAGATTGCGTCCCAATATGCTTTTTCTCGCTGCCAGGAATAGCGACGGCGATCCCGAAAAGGCTGTTACCGCGGGTTTCGCTGTAGAACTTGTTCATACAGCCACACTGATTCACGATGATATTATCGATGCTAATGATCTTCGCCGCGGTCAGCCGACGGTCTCCTCAAAGTGGGGCAGGAATATAGCTACAATTATGGGAGATTACTTGTATTCAAGGGCTTTCTCATGTTTGAGTGAGGAGGGACTTTGGGAGGTTATATCTATTCTGGCCCACGCGACAAATGCTATGAGTGTCGGAGAAATGTTGCAGTTTCAACATAAGAGAGATGTGAATATCAGTGAAAAGAGTTATCTGAACCTGATAAACAAGAAAACAGCTTCTCTCTTCGCAGCTTCCTGTGAATCCGGCGCTATATTGGGTCCGAATGGTAACCGAGATAGAAACGGGTATTCCATGTTTGGAGAAAATATAGGGTTGGCTTACCAGATTACGGATGACCTTTTTGATTATCTCGATGCTGAAAAATATATGGGAAAGCCTGTCGCGGTTGATCTCGCTGGTGGAAAAGTAACTCTGCCCTTTATTATATCATATAAAAACGCTCCGGAGAATGTCAGGAGGAGAGTTGGTGATATGTTGCGGATAGGTTTTGATAAAGAAGGGTGTTGGGATGAAATGCTTTTGTTCATTAAAAACTATGGAGGGGTGGAATATTCGATTGAGAAAGCCAGAAATTTTGGAGAGAAAGCGAAGACTTTTTTAAATGCTGTATCCTCATCGCCTGAGACAGATCTTTTATGTTACGCGGCGGATTATGTTGTGGAAAGAGTTGTTCCATATTCCGGTTAACTATGGGGGGATTCATTTGCTAATTCTTTCCGGGAGGAAATTATGGAAAATGTAGAAGCGTTATATTATTCAAAATCCGATAAGAATGTTGTGGAGTGCCATCTTTGTCCACATGAATGCGTAATAGGTGAAGGTAAGGAGGGAATGTGCAGAGTTAGAGAAAACAGGGGAGGTAAACTTTACGCCCTTTCTTATGGGAAGACGGTAACTGTCAATCTGGATCCGATCGAGAAAAAACCGCTTTTTCATTTTATGCCGGGGGCACAAATAGTATCGATAGGTCCTAATGGATGTACCTTTACCTGCAAGAATTGCCAAAACTGGAATATCTCTCAAGAGTCGGTACCAACCAAGGATATCTCTCCCCGGGAGCTTGTTGAACTTGCTGAAAGGGAACATTCTGTGGGGGTTGCTTTTACTTATACCGAGCCTCTTGTTTGGTTTGAATATCTTATGGATGTTTTGCCTTTAATGAGAGAGGCGGGGCTAAAATCCGTCCTTGTTACAAACGGGTATATCAATGAAGAACCGGGTTCGCGGATAGCTCCTATGGTTGACGGATTCAATATTGATCTGAAGAGTTTTAATAATAATTTTTACAGAAAATACTGTGGAGGAGAAGTGGAGTATGTAAAAAGGTTTATTGAAATTGCTTCAGCTGTATCGCATGTTGAAGTAACCAATTTATTGATACCCGGGTTAAATGATAATTTGGGAGAGATAGAAGATATGGTTAAATGGCTTTCGGGGGTATCAAGGGAAATACCTCTGCATTTTTCCCGTTTTTTCCCTCACTATAGGATGAATGACAGGCCGCCTACTTCAGCTGAATCCTTGCAGAAGGCATATGAAATTGGGAGAAGATATCTTGATTATGTTTATATTGGTAATATATTTATTGAGGGCACGGAAAATACCTATTGCCCGGATTGTGGCAAGGTTGTGATTGAGCGCAAAGGTTATTCTGCCAGGAATCTTATGGATTCAGGATGTTGCCCATCTTGCGGAAAAAAAATAAAGGGGGTCTGGAGTTAATTGAAAAAAATTGCACCTAAAAAGCTTGCTAAAAGAATTATCAAGCTTATATGGCAAAAAAAGGCGGATGATATAGCCCTTCTTAATTTGAAAAAGGTCTCGAACATCGCTGACTATTTTGTGATTTGTTCCGTTTCCAGCGGTGTTCAAGCTCGTGTTGTCGCGGACGTTGTCGTTGAGGATTTGAAGAAAAATGGGTTAACACCAAATGTCGAAGGATACCGATCCCCGTCTTGGCCTTTGACAAACTCTTCAGGTG
>JAGHBT010000172.1 GCA_021160845.1 bacterium
AAATATACCTGTTTTCTAAAAAAGGGCACTAAACTGGATATGATGTATATGCCCGATGCTCTAAAAGCAGCCGTTGATTTGATGGAGGCGGATGTAGGAAAACTTAAACACCGCAATGCATTTAATGTATCGGCAATGAGTTTTGCTCCTGAAGATATTGAGGCGGAAGTTAAAAAGATTATACCGGAGTTTACAATGGATTATGACGTTGATCCGCTGCGGCAGGGTATTGCTGAATCCTGGCCGAACTATATGGATGATAGCGCCGCGAAAGAGGAATGGGGTTGGAAACCAAAATATGATCTGCCGGCAATGTCGAAGGATATGATTGAAAAGTTAAGAATTAAACTGGGAATGTAATAAATAGGAGGAAATTATGGGATTGGATAGATTGAATAATGTGCTGGCCAATGAAATAAACGAACTTGTTTCCAAGGGGACAGCTAAGGGTAAAGAGGATATTATTGTTGGCGTTAAAAAACCGGAAGGAGAAAAGGGCCCCAGATATTTTTTAAAGGGAAAAGGGGAAATGGAATTCTTGCGGATGAATTCGAATTCCTATCTTGGTTTGTCACTCGAAGAGGATGTTATTAAAGCCGAGGAAGAAGCTTCAAGAGAATTCGGTGTTGGACCGGGTGCTGTTCGTTTTATAAATGGTACTTTCAAGGCACACAGGGATCTTGAGAAGAAACTGGCTGAATTTCATAACCGTGAAGATGCCATGATTTACAGCGCCGCGTATGCTACTATGATAGGTGTATTTGCCGCTCTCACCTCTAAGGAAACAATAATTATAAGTGATGAATTGAACCATAACTGTATTATCAATGCCATTCGACTCTCGAGGCCAAAAGATAAGAAGATATACAAGCACAATGATATGGAGGGGCTAGAAGAAAAGATAAAGGAATCCATTGGTAAATGTCAGAGGGTGCTGATTGTTACAGATGGAATTTTTAGTATGAGAGGCGACAACGCCCCCCTTGATGTTGTCTCGGAACTCTCTAAAAAATATGATGCCCAATTCCCTGAGAATATCATGGTAATGGTGGATGATTCTCATGGAATTGGGGCTATCGGCGAAACAGGGAGAGGAGTCGAAGAATATACAAACGCGGACGGAGTTGATGTTTTGATCGGCACGTTGGGGAAGGCTTTCGGTGTGAACGGAGGATATGTGGTTTCAAGTGAAGCTGTTACACGTTTCCTCAGAGAAAAGGCCGTAACATATATATATTCAAATCCGATAACTATCGGCGAATCAGCAGCCTGTTTGAAGGCGATCGAAATTCTAGATAGTGAGAAGGGGCGTGAGCGCCTGAAACATGTGAGTAAATTGACCAAAAAATTTGAAGACGGTTTAACTGAACTTGGTTTTGAATTTATTAAGAGTGATCATCCTATCGTTCCTTTAATGGTAAGAGACACGGAAAAAACTACTGAGATTGTAAATTATCTCAAAGAAAATGGTGTATTATCGACTGGATTGAACTTTCCGGTTGTACCCCGCGGTGATCAGGAGATACGTTTTCAGATAAACGGGAATCACACCGCGTATGATATTGATCGTGTCTTGGAATTGCTGAAGGAATATAAAGAGAGCCATTAAAAGTATAAGAAATTGTTGGCAATATAAAGACGCCTGACGAATATCGGTGCCTGTGCTATTTTCCCAAGGGTTCCCATTCAGCTATACTAAAGAACTTGATTTGGCATTTTTGAGTTGTTTTCCATCTGTATTCATGATTATAACTCCAGCCGAGGTATTCGGAATTTCCTCCACCCTCGGTGGTAATAAGAAATCTGTTTGAGAGTGAGCCAAAGGACGAACCTTGGTCGGCTGGAAGCGCTTTGTCACCTCCGCTGGCATCAACCGGAATCCATCCGTAACCTGGAAGATATATTTCATTCCAGCGATGAAAGACATCGTCGTAACTCGCGTCGTCGCCTCGCACAACAAGTGAACCAACGTAGCGAGCGGGTATCCCGGCGGCCCTGCAAAGGGCGGTATAGCAGAAAGTATATTCAGAGCATGAACCATTCTTTCTTTTAAGGACGGTTGGTGCTGTATTCCATCCACCTGACAGTTTATATTCCATATTTGCTATTAAATACTGATAGAGTTTTCTTGCCTTCCAGTAAATATTTGTTTCATCGCCTACGACCTGTTTTACGATTTTCTGAATATAGGGATTGTAGATATCATATTTATCTTCATCCACGAGATAATGTTTCTTTATTTCACGGGGGATTTCAGATTTGACTTCATCGGGATATATAAAATATCTGATAGCTGATGTTTCAATCTCCGCCTTTAAGGTAACTTCGTAGGATTGTGGCGGATCAATATCTTGAGCGTGGAAACGCGCGATCATTTGGTTCCACCTGTCGTGAAGGAATTCTTTTGGTGCGGGCGTGTATTGAATCTCGGAGATAAGTTTCTGGTTATCCCTTGCAGATGGTATTGCGTAGAAGATATCGAGTGATTTAACTTTTCCTTTCCCCATGGCAACAGCTTCAGTAGTAAATGTTACTGTTGCTCTCCGGGGATTACTCGTTTTAAATATATTATTGTCCTTTACGACTATTTCATAGATACAGTCATCCTGATAATCTGTGTTAGCAAGTTTGCCGTTTCTAAATGCGAGTCCCCATGAGAAGGGACCTGGTGAATCAAGAGTAACTATCACGAATCCGTTTTTAGGATGTATCATATATATTTTATCCCTTACCCGGTCGGAGCACCACAAATACCCATCATGATATTCAAGTCCCCTTGGGTCCTTCGCGGGAGAAGGGAAAGAGATTATAGTAGTACCGTCCTCCGGTGAAAGTTTTGATATATTGTCGCTACGGTTGTCGCATATCCAGATGAATTTCCCGTCCCAAGCAATTCCGGTGGGGCTAGGTGTCGGGGAATCGAGCGTCAAGACTGTTTCTCCGCTTTCCGGATTTGTAGCGTATATTTTTTGCTCTCGGGGTCAGTGTTCCATATGAGCTTCCCGTCCCAGGCGAGCCCGGATGGAAAATA
Source organism: bacterium (assembly GCA_021160845.1). GTDB lineage: Bacteria > Krumholzibacteriota > Krumholzibacteriia > Krumholzibacteriales > WJIX01 > JAGHBT01. The sequence continues at coordinate 3,032 of JAGHBT010000172.1, forward strand.
TCCGGGGGATACAATCGAGTCGGTAGTTGTTCCTGTTGCCGGATCCACCTCATAGAATTTATCTGTTTTCCTATCGGCAACCCAATAATGCTGTCCATCCCATGTAATACCCGTAAGATGGCTTAAGGATGTTATTATTTTTTTGTCTATATCGCCCGGTGCTCCCATCACTAAGCCCGGCAGTAAGATTGTTAGAATTAAAAGAAAAGCTGTGAATCTTTTCATTGGTAGTCCTCCCTGTGTTTAAATGACAAGAAACGGGAAAATATTTCTTTTGCTTTAATCTTGCGGCATATATCGGTTATTCTAGGGGGACACAGTGGTTATAGT
>JAGHBT010000212.1 GCA_021160845.1 bacterium
GAACCATGTCATCTTCAAATTCACCATTAACCAGCCGATTGGCTGGTTAATGGTGAATTTGAAGATGACATGGTTCTTTCAACCCGCGTGAGAATGGCCCGAAACCTTGACAAATGGACATTCACTCATTGGTCTAAAAAGGAAGTCTTAAAGGAATTAGGTGAAAAAATAAAGGAAGTGGTTCTTGGCACTAAACTCCTTGGAGATGGATTACTTATTAACATGGATGATCTTTCAGAGATGGAACGTATGATGCTCGCTGAAAGAAGACTTATTTCACAGAAAATGGTTAGGCTTTTTCAAAACAGGAGTCTCATTGTTTCCAAGGACGAAGGTCTCGGAGTGATGATCAATGAAGAAGATCATTTAAGGTTGTACGCAACAGACGCAGGGCTTTCGGTGAAGAAGGTTTTTTCAAAGGTTAATTCCTTGGACGACCAGCTGGACAAGAAACTGAACTACGCCTTCTCAGAAAGGTTTGGTTATTTGACCGCGTGTCCGACAAATGTTGGAACCGGACTTCGGGTTTCGACACTTGTTCATCTTCCCGGACTTGTTCTTAATAATGATATCCGTCAGGTTATCGACGGTATGAGGCATGTCAGACTCTCGGTGAGAGGGACTTATGGGGAGGGGAGTGAGGTTATAGGCAATTTTTTCCAGATATCCAACAGTATTACACTTGGCCTTTCGGAAGTTGAAACGGTTGAAAATATGGAAATGCATATACGGAAGGTACTTGAGTTTGAAAAGAAGGCTCGTAATAGATTGATGAAAGAGGCACATACTTTGCTTGAAGACAAAGTGTATAGGTCTTTTGGTGTATTAAAGAATGCAAGAATAATAAACTCGAAAGAAGCAATGAAATTGATATCAGATGTTCGAATGGGTGTGGGATTAAAAATTCTTTCCGATATCAAGTTGTCTAATTTGAATGAGATGTTGACCAGACTTCAGCCGATTCATTTACAGAATTTCTCCGGAAAGGCTATGACTCCTGAAGAAAGGGATATAGCCAGGGCTGATTTAATAAGGTCTGTTCTGAGTTGAAGTGAGAAAGAGTAAATAAAGCCGAAAGGATGCAAAAACGAATTATGAATGACAAATTTACTGAAAGAGTTAGAAAGGTAATTTATCTCGCTCGTGATGAGGCAAATAGACTGCAGCACGACTATATCGGAACTGAACATATCCTTTTGGGAATAGTCAGAGAGGGAGAGGGTATCGCGGCGAGAGTTCTTAAAAAATTAGGACTTAATCTGGAGCAGATACAGAAAGCTATAGAAAACATTGTTCGTACCACAGGCGGCACTTTGACTCTGGGAGAGATACCACTAACTCCAAGGGCAAAGAGGATTCTTGAATTGTCGGTGGAGGAAGCAAGGTTGCTGGGTCATAATTATGTTGGTACTGAACATCTTCTTCTTGGTTTAATAAGGGAAGGCGAGGGTGTGGCGGCGAGAGTTTTGCTGGAATTGGGTGTGGACAGGAAGAAGGTTCGCAACGAAATAATGAAGCTGCTTCAGAGTACCGGAGGCGTTAGAGCCCACAAGGAATTGAGTGGCAAGAGTGAAACTCCCAACCTGAATCAGTTCGGGAGGGATATTACAGAACTTGCCAGGGAAAACAAGCTTGATCCGATTATTGGCAGGGAAAATGAGATGAACAGAGTTATTCAAATATTATGCCGGCGTAAGAAGAACAATCCGGTTCTGATCGGCGAACCGGGCGTGGGTAAGACTGCTATTCTTGAGGGGTTGGCACAGCGAATAGTAAGTAATGAAATCCCAGGTCTGCTCAGAAACAAAAGGATTGTCAACCTTGATTTGTCTAGTGTTGTCGCCGGGACAAAGTACAGGGGGCAATTCGAAGAACGGTTAAAAACGATAATTAACGAAATCAGCAACAATGACCAAATAATTATTTTTATAGATGAGATTCACACCATTGTTGGAGCTGGTGGGGCGGAGGGAGCGATTGATGCTTCCAATATGCTTAAACCGGCACTTGCCAGAGGAGAAATTCAGTGTATTGGTGCTACAACCCTTGATGAATACAGAAAACATATTGAAAAAGACGGAGCTCTTGAAAGAAGATTTCAGCCGATCGTTATTAATCCGCCCACAGAGGAAGAAACAATAAATATAATTATGGGACTTCGTGATAAGTATGAAGTTTATCACAGGACAAAATTCACAAAGGAAGCTATAGAACAGGCTGTATACTTGTCCCAAAGGTATATACAGGGACGTTTCTTACCCGATAAAGCGATAGATATTATTGATGAAGCCGGTGCCAGGGCACGGCTTTCCGTTTCGACAATGCCTGAAGAGCAAAGCGATATTTTGGAAAAAATTGAAAATATTACAAAAGAAAAAGAGTCTGCTATTCAAGCTCAGGAATTTGAAAAAGCCGCTTCATTCAGGGATACGGAAAAGGAAATGAAAAGAGAATTAGAAGAAATGCAGCGTAAATGGCGAGAATCGAGAAGAGAAAGTAATTCGGTGGTTAGTGAGAAGGATATTGCTTTCGTAATTGCTGAAATAACGGGGATACCAGTTTCTGATGTTGAGGAAGAAGAAACAATAAAACTCCTTAACCTTGAAAGTGAGCTTAGAAAAAGAGTTGTAGGACAGGAGGAAGCGCTGGAATCCATTGCAAAAGCAGTCAGAAGAAACAGAGCGGGGCTTCGTGATCCTAAACGGCCGATTGGTTCCTTTGTCTTTCTTGGCCCTACCGGAGTAGGAAAAACCGAGCTTGCCAGAACTCTTTCAGCAACCCTGTTTGAGAATAAGGATGCTCTTATTCAGATTGATATGTCAGAGTATATGGAAAAGTTTTCAGTTTCTCGTCTTTTGGGAGCTCCTCCCGGCTATGTCGGCTATGAGGAGGGAGGGCAGTTAACTGAAAAGGTTCGTAGAAGGCCTTATTCTGTTGTTCTTCTGGACGAAATTGAAAAGGCTCATCCGGATATTTTTAACATACTTTTGCAAATACTTGAAGAGGGCAGTATTACCGATTCATTCGGCAGGAGAATTGATTTTAAGAACACGGTACTTATTATGACTTCAAATGCCGGGGTGAAGGATATTAAAGGAAAGAAGGGTATGGGATTTATACAAGCGGAGAATGAAGAAAAATCCGGTTACGAGCATATGAAGAAACAAATTATAGAAGCTACAAAACAGATTTTTAATCCTGAGTTTATCAACAGGCTTGATGAATTGATAGTCTTCCGTCAGTTGAACAAGAATGATTTGATGAAAATTATTGATATCCTTCTCAAGGATCTCTATTCCAGACTTAAGGCCCGGGAGTTCGAATTTGAAATAACCACTGAAGCCAAAGAAGTATTACTGGATAATGGGTATAACCCAACCCTTGGAGCAAGGCCTTTAAAGCGCGCGATACAGAGGCTTTTGGAGAATCCACTAAGCGAAAAATTGTTAAGCGGCGAGATCAAAAAAAACGAAAAGCTTGTAGTATCAGCTGACTCAGATAAAAAACACCTTGTCTTTATGAGTGGCAAAAAGGTGTTATCCTAGGTAGTTTAAAAGAGGAATACCTTTCCTCGGGTGTTCCGATTTTGCAGGCAAATTTATTTTGTTCTGGGAATAAGTAAATGTCCTTCTTTTAACTCAGTAAAGCCTCTTCCTTTTTCACCCAAGTTGGAACAATAGATTGCTATGTTCGTATAAAATTATTAAGCTTACCCTGTATGACGAACGCTGTTTATGGTAGCAGGCCGTGATCCAGAAACTTATAATGGATTTAGTGTAATAGGCGCCAATATCGACGTGCATTCTTAATTCGATAGTATTACATTGTAGTTTGTTGGAAGTGTAATCATTTGGTTGTATGTATAGAACTTCTATGATAGAGTTTATCAGATTATTGTAAACGTAGAAGGATGAAGAATGAAAAAGACAATTCTGATATTGACCGCGACATTGGTCCTGGTTTCCTTTCTGTTTTCAACTTCCAAAGCGATTGTGATAGGAAGGGTGGAAGTTGAAGGCAATGTCTATGTATCTACGAAGGAGATACTCTTGATAAGCGCTCTTAAGATTGGAGAAGATTATGAAACACCAAAGGTATCTCAGGGTATAAAGCGTCTTGTAAAAACAAAAAATTTCTCCGATGTTATAGCGCTTTACAGTGAAGAAAAAGGTAAGGCGATAATAACACTGCGGGTTGAAGAATATCCCCGTATCAGAAGAATCAGTATTCTTGGAAACGATAAAATAGATACGAGTGATATAAGAGATAAATTAAGGTTGAAGGAAGGACTTTTTTCAAGGCCGGAGGCTATTTCACGTGATATTGTATCGATAAAAGAAATGTACGGGGAGAAAGGTTATAATAACGCGCAGGTAAAAGTAGAAAAGGTCCTTCTGAAAGAACATAAAGTAGAGTTGGAATATAGAATTCTTGAGGGTGAAAAGGTTAGAATCTCACATATAGATTTTATTGGAAATGGAGCATTGGAATCAGATGAGCTGCGGGATATTATGGAAACAAGCGAAAAGGGGTGGGTAAGCGGCGGAGAGTTCAAGCCTAATGTTTTTGAAGAAGATCTGGAAAAAATCAAGAGAAAATACGCGGAGATCGGCTATATCGAAGCGAATGTTAGGCTCTTTAAAAGAGTCGAGGTGGATGACGGAAAACACATAGATCTTTTTATTAAAATTAATGAGGGAAAAAGGTTTTATGTAGGAGATATAACTTGGTCCGGTAATGATATGATTCCTGATTCGGAAATTCAAAGGTGTATTCTGTTAAAATACGGGGAACCTTTCTCGATTGGGAAGGTAGAAGAAACGCAGTTTATGATTAACAGTCTCTACTGGGAGAGAGGATATATATGGAGCCGTATCATTCCTTCCCAAAGTCTTGATGGGCGCAATATAAATCTTGAGCTGCATATAGAGAAGAATGAGCAGGGCAGAATAAATGAAATTAAGATAAGTGGTAACACGAAGACATTTGAGAATGTTATACGCAGGGAACTTGATATCTATCCCGGAGATATGTTTGTTTTAAAAGATGTTCGAAGAAGCGTGAGAGAGATATTTCAATCCGGATTTTTCAAAGAACCTCCAGGGCTTGAACCGAAGAAGATCAATGACAAAGGGGATATTAATCTTCTTCTGAGTGTTGAGGAGAAACAAACTGGCAACTTTAAGCTTGGATTTGGATTTTCGCAACTTAACAAACTTAGCGGATTTATAGGGCTTTCTGAAAACAATATCTTTGGTAGAGGGAAAAATGTGAGTGTTGACTGGGAATTTGGCAGATACAGGAAAAATATGAATATTCAATATTCTGAGCCGCATCTGTTTAATAGTGAAACAGTGTTTTCTATATCTGTTTTTAATTGGGTGCAGGATCGAATTAATCAACAATACTACACCGACAGGCGTAAGGGGTTCTCGTTTCAATTTGGCCATCCTATGCCCGTTCTGGATTATACAAGAATATTTCTCGGTTACAGGTTTGAGATGGTTGAATTAAGTAATTTCGATACTTCATATCCGGTTTACGGTACTCTTAGGAATATTGAATGGCCCATGAACAAGAGTACGGCTACCCTGAGCTTTGTCAGAAATTCTACGGATAGCCCTTTTCACCCAACTATTGGCTCCATTTCAAAACTAAGTACCGAACTTGCCGGGGGTCCCCTGCAGGGGAATGTGAAATTTGTTCGTTATACGGCGGGAATGTCATGGTTTAGGACTCTCTTTTGGAAGTTTACATTCCATCTTGATTTTGATGCGGGATTGATTGACAGTTATGGCGGATCCGAGGTTGAAGATTTTGAGAAATTCAGGCTGGGAGGGAACAGAACTTACGCTTTAAGGGGTTATGACTACTACCGGGTAGTGCCCGAGGGGAATGATCCTTATGTTGGTGGAAGATTTATGTTGAAATATACCCAGGAGATAGTATTTCCTTTTTCCAGACAAATTTATGGTCTTGTATTTTTTGATTCCGGGAATACATGGAATTCTTTTATGGAAGCTAATCCGTTTAAATTAAGGAGAGGGCTTGGAGTTGGTGTAAGGGTTGAAATACCAGGTATGGGAAATCTTGGATTGGATTATGGTTATGGATTTGATAAAGAGGGTGGAGGAGGTTGGGAACCCCATTTTAATTTTGGTACATTCTTTTAAAAAGCTGTTTTGTAATTAGGCAAAATTGATATATTGTACTAAGGTTACTTAGAGAAAGGAGAACTGTTTTGAAGAGAATATCATTTGTACTAATCCTTGCATGTATGCTTACAGCAATACCTGCCAGTTTGCTTATGTCTGAGGAAGTCAAGATTGGGTATATAGACACTGCAAAGATATTTGCTAATTTCAGCGAAACTATCGAAGCCGAAGAAACTTATAAAAAGGAAGTAACAAACTGGAAGAAAAAAGCTGAAGAGATGGAGGCTGCAATAACGCAGACGAGAGAGCAGCTTCAATCTCAAAGTTTGATGTTGAGTGAGGAAAAAATTACGGAGAAGAAACTTGCTTTGGATCAAAGTGTCAAGGAATACCGTGAATATATGCAGGAAATATTTGGAGAAGAGGGTAAAGCGGCAAAAAGAAACAAAGAATTAACAGATCCGATTGTAAAAAAAATCAACGAGGTTATAGCAAAGATCGCTGAAGAAGAGGGATACACCATTATTCTTGACGCAGCGCAGGGAACTGTCTTATATGGGAAAGACTCAATTGATCTAACTGATAAAACCATTGAAAGACTCAAAAAAGAGTATGACGCTGTGCAGCAACCATGATTTGTTGTAAAATTATTCGTTGTGTTTATATTTTTTAATAAGAGTTAGGATA
>JAGHBT010000156.1 GCA_021160845.1 bacterium
GGGATATTAATAGAAAGAAAGACAGATGTTTTCTCTTCAGGAAGGTTATCAATATATATTTGCGCCAAACCGGATTGCGAAGTTACTTTCAATAATCCAAGATTTAATAAACCAAGGCCATCTAAAGGGTATTGGGTGAAAGTATGGTATAACGGTCGCTGGATAAAAAGAGGAGTTTGGGAAAACAAAATAACCGAAATGATCAATTTGCTTATAAATGAACTGAAACTTATTGAGGAGATGAAAACAAAAGAAAAGGAAAGAGAAAAACAACTTGAAAATGAGGAGTATCGTAAATTAGTGGAAGCATGGTCAGATTAAAGGAGGAAAATAAAATGTCTCAACCTGTCAAAATGGCAAGGTGTGATTATTGTAAAAGGGTGGTCGGAGATTATACAAGAGAAAACGGTTGGTATCATTTAACCCTCGGTTATTTAAGTGTTGTAGCACACTTGAATGAATATGTTATTCATAGTGCGTCAGAACCATATACCTTTGACTTTTGCTCTATCGATTGTCTCACGAATTATTTTAAGGAACAAGAACAATGGTTTAATAGGTCGAAGGAAGACGACAATGTATTCACTTCCTGAAATCAAAATATCAATCTGGAACGTATTGCGTCTTATGCTCGCTGACCCTTTGATGATCTTGTGTATCGCTGGGTTAGCGACGATCCTTGCTGTTGCATGTACGATCCTTCTTGTTATGAGGGGATAAATCATGTTTACCATTGACGATTACGAACCCGAAGAAGTAAAACTCGACTATGATGAAATAGCAATCTGCAAAAAATGCGGGAGGGAATGTACACTTATTTCTATTCGGGACGGGACATTTTGGGATGATGCATGGGGGATACCTAAAAGATTTCCTACCTATGCTATTGTAACCGCTTGCTGTCGTAGCGAGGATTACGAGATAATCTCATTAGAAGATGAATACGAGGAGGAGGAATAATGCCTGACGATGGAAAGCATGTCTGGATTGAAATAAAAGAAGTTGCCGAAAAAGAAGGGAAGAATGGTATCTACTATTCTGTTAAGGGTACGGATGGTAGAACCTACAATCATTTCCCGAACGAAGAGGACGGCAACTGGTCAAACAATCTAAAAGCGGGGAAAAAGGTTTATGTTTACTTGACCGAAAAGGAAAATCCCCGTAATAAGAAATATCCCTTCAGGAATATTTATCCGCCGAGAGAAAAACCCGCTTCTCGCTCATCAGCCGAGTCCACCTCCTTGCAAGCCGCTGACCGTGGCTCTGCATGGGGACAATTCGACGGGGATAAAAGTCAGCAAATCCGGTGGATGAACGCTCTCAATAATGCTTCGCATTTGTGTTCGGCGAGAACCAAGCGAAATTAAAGCGATGACTACGTTTATATATGCAACATGGCGACATTTTTATATCGCTTGACTCCCGACATAGTTATAAGACCTGCAACTAAAAACCAAATATCGGCGTTACATGCAATCAAAAAAGAAAAGGAATTGACCGATAATCAATTCCATGCAATACTTTCAATCATTGCGGGGCGGATGATTGACCATACAAACGAGTTATTCGCTCACGAAGCGAGCCGGTGTATTGATGCGTTCCATGACGGCAATACTTACATGGAAATAGTATCAAAGGCAAGTGAAATCGTAGAACAAGCCGCCGAAGAACCTGCAAAGGGCAAGGGAAAGAAACAAGAGGAAACCGAAACTCCGCCTGATGGGCTTCCGTTCTGATGCAAAGACGCTGAAAAAAAGAAAATCCTTGCAAGTCTTGTATCCATAACGAGGATTGTAATCACAATCTCAAATCGGATGGTTGGTGCCGATACCACGTTCACCCGATGCTAAAGAGCTTGAGTATATCGCAGAAACTTATAAGTGAATATGAAAAGGTGGTTGGAAAGGACATAGATGGATGCTCCTCATGATTACGATGTTGAAAGGGTTGTGATAGGAATTGTTATCATGTATCCAAGCGAAAGCATAAAACAGGTATTGAGCGGAGGGGGTGATGAGTTATTCTATGATCCTGTTTGCCGGTCTTGTTTCAAGGTGGCGGAGGAACTTTACGAGCACGGTGAACCGATAGACGTTTTGACTATATCCGACCGCCTGAAAAACAAGAAGTATAACGGTGTACACTGGGAAAGGGAAGTGCTTGCTATCGTCGAAGATGTCGCCTCCGATGCTCATCTTCCCCACTACATAGACATTTTGAAAGACAAAGCCGCCTTGAGGCGGCTGATTTTGTACTCGAATGCTATTCTTGCCCATTGCGAAAAGGGCGATATAGAGCCTGTAAATCTCATTGAAAAGTGCAGACATCATCTGCATGATATAGAGGAGTTTCATAGTAGCAGGAAAAAGAGCCTCGCAGAAGAAATAAGGGATTGGGTTTTATCGTCGCCGGATGTTTTCATGTCGGCGGATATTATCAGGGAATTTGATTTACGGACACGAACGGATAAAAAGAACTGTTATAAGGTTCTTGAGAGGCTTGTAAAAGAGGGATTGATCGAAAGATGCGGCGACCGTCGGGGAAAATATCGGGTAGTAGATGATGCGGCGGATACGATTGATTTTTTGAACGCTTCCGATGAAACGATGGATATAAGGTATCCTTTTGAAATAGAGAAATACGTATTGACTCACCCGGGCAACATAATCGTGGTGGCCGGTGAACCTAATGCGGGGAAAACGGCGTTTCTTTTGAATATCGTGCGGATGAACATGGAAAACCACGATATATGGTATTTCAATTCGGAGATGGGGGCGGCTGAACTAAAGAAAAGATTAATGAATTTCGATATACCCTTGAAAGACTGGCGGTTCAAGGCGAGAGAGCGGGGCTCTAATTTCCATGATGTGATACAACCGAACGCCGTGAATATAATTGATTTCTTGGAGATATACGATAATTTTTATCTGATAGGTCAAGATATAAAAATGATACATGATAAACTCGACAAGGGAATTGCAATCATTGCTATTCAGAAAAACAGGGGAACGGATTTCGGTCTCGGCGGTCAGCGGGCTCTGGAAAAACCGAGATTGTATCTCACTATGGGAGACAGCAAGATAAAAATCGTGAAGGCTAAAAACTGGAGGCTTTCAGATGTAAATCCAAACAATTTAGAAGTAGGATTCAA
>JAGHBT010000071.1 GCA_021160845.1 bacterium
TGATTTTCTTCAGGTGAAACCGTTGTAATTAATAGAGTTTTTCCAGGAAGAAGAAATTCCAGATTGAGGAGAGTTTTTACTCATGGCTAAAAAATCAAAAAAAAGGATACTTAAGGTTATTAAACTTCAGATTCCCGGTGGTCAGGCCACTCCGGCTCCCCCTGTTGGCCCGGCGTTGGGCCAGATGCAGGTCAGTTCGATGGATTTTTGCAAGCAGTTTAATTCGGCAACCCAGAAGATGACGGGAAGTATAGTTCCGGTCGAGATAACGATTTATGTTGATAAAAGTTTTACTTTTATTACTAAGACTCCTCCTGCATCAGAGTTCTTAAGAAAAGCGGCAAGAATTGCTAAGGGTTCGAGTGAACCAAACAAGGAAAAAGTGGCGAAAATAACAATAGCCCAGGTAGAAGAGATTGCCAAAGAAAAAATGAAGGATTTAAATGCCTATGATCTTGACGCAGCGGTAGAAATTATCAAAGGTAGCGCCAGGAGCATGGGAATCGTTGTTGAAGGCTAGGTTTTTAAGACAGAAAGTTGATTGTAAGATGAAACACGGCAAAAAGTATATTGACAATCAGAAAAAAATTGATTCAACCAATGAGTATCCCCTTGAAGAGGCTGTGGAACTTGTCAAGAGTCTAACCTCGGCGAATTTTGATGAGGGCCTTGAGTTTTCAGCGAGGTTAGGAGTAAATCCTAAACATGCTGATCAGCAGATTAGAGGAACGGTGATGCTTCCTCACGGGACGGGCAGAAAAGTAAGGGTTCTTGTTTTTGCTGAGGGCGAAAAGCAGCGTGAAGCCCTTGAGGCCGGCGCTGATTACGCGGGGTTTGAAGAATATATCGAAAAAATAAAAGGTGGGTGGTTCGATTTTGATGTTGCCATCGCGACCCCTGATATGATGCGTGAAGTTGGAAAACTCGGTCGTTTTCTGGGTCCAAGGGGTCTTATGCCCAACCCAAAAATAGGGACTGTAACGTCTGATGTAGAAAAAGCGGTTAAAGAGTCAAAAGCAGGAAAACTTGAGTACCGTGTTGACAAAAACAGTAATATTCATGTGCAGGTTGGGAAGATATCTTTCGAGAAAGAAAAGCTTACGGATAATATAAGAGCGATAGTGAAAGAATTAATCAGGGCAAAACCTTCCGCGGCAAAGGGAAAGTACTTTTTAAGTAGTTATATTTCAACTACAATGGGTCCTTCCATTAAACTTGATAAAGCATCAATTATTGATATTGTACGGTAGCTGGGAAAGGAGTACATCTAATGGTGCAGCAGGGCAAGATAGATAGGGTCGATCAGCTTGTATCGCTCTTTAAGGGCGCTAAAAGCGTAATCTTTAATGATTATAAGGGGTTGGATGTTGCTGTAATTTCGAGTCTTAGGCGAGAATGTCATGAAAATAATATTACTTTCAGAGTGATAAAAAACACCTTGGCCTTGAGGGCTTTTGAAAGCATGGGTATGGAAGGAATGGACGAATTTCTTTCCGGTCCGACAGCCATCGCTGTTAGCGTTGAGGAAGAAGTCCTTCCCGCTCAGATATTAAAGAAATTTGCCGATGAACATCAATTGCCCAGTTTTAAAGGGGCTTTGGTAAACGGCCGTATTTTAAGTAAAGAAAAAACGGTCGAATTTGCGTCGCTCCCGAGCAAAGAGGAACTTCAAGCGAAATTGGTTGGAACATTGCAAGGTCCGGTGCGAGGGCTTGTTACTTGCCTCGATGCTTCCCGTCGAAATCTTGTTTATGTTATCCAAGCGATTTATGAAAAGAAGGGGGCAGCTTAAAGCACGGATTGTAATCTTTGTTTTTTGAATAACTTTAAAATAAAAATCTTGAAAGAGAGGTAGAAATGTCAGCCGATAAGAAGGAAGAGAAGAAGAAAAAGGAAGAAACTAAAGAGGAAAAGACTGGAAAGGTCAAGGCAGAAGAACCCAAAAAAGAAGAAAAAAAGGTTGAGAAGGTTGAGAAGGTTGAAAAAAAGGAAAAGACTGAAAAAGCAGATAAGAAAATAGAGAAGAAAAAAGAAGAGAAACCTAAAGAGAAAGAAGTTGCCAAGCCAGAGTCCGCCAATGTCGAAAAGATAGTGGATATGGTGAAAACTCTCACTGTAATGGAGCTTTCGGAGCTGGTTAAGGTTCTTGAAGATCTCTTTGGTGTAAGCGCGTCTGTTCCAATGGCCATGATGGCCGGCGGTGGTTCTGGATCCGCGGCTGCCGTTGAAGAGGAACAAACTGAATTTGACGTGGTACTGAAGGATGTTGGAAGCCAGAAAATTCCGGTAATTAAGGTTATCAGGGCAATTACTAATTTGGGCCTTATTGAAGCTAAAAAACTTGTTGAATCTGCGCCGGTACCCATTAAAGAAGGTATCAGCAAGGAAGAGGCGGAAGAACTTAAATCGAAAATAGAAGAAGTTGGAGCTACTGTAGAACTTAAGTAATTTACTTGTTTGGTCAAGTGGGTTAAAAGACCAAAGAAAGGGAAAGGCCGTTTCGCATGATTAAAATGTCTAAGCGGATCGATTACAGAAAAACTCCCAAAGTGATAGAGCTTCCCAATTTGTTGGAGCTTCAACTGTCATCTTATGATAAGTTTCTCCAAACAAAAATCCCTAAGGATAAGAGAAAAAATATTGGATTGGAATCGGTTTTTAAATCAATATTTCCCATTGTATCCTCGAGGGGTAATTTTTCGCTGGAGTATCTTGGGTATACTGTAGGTGAGCCTAAGTATTCGGTAGAGGAATGCAAAGATAGGGATCTGGTTTTTGCTGTTCCTTTAAAGGCTTCATTGCGTCTGGTTATTATGGAAAAGGGTGTTGAGAAGGAAGCTATCAAGGATATCATTCAAAGTGATGTTTATCTTGGGGAGCTTCCGCTGATAACAGAGAAAGGCACCTTTATCATCAATGGCGCTGAAAGGGTTATTGTCAGCCAGTTACACCGTTCTCCCGGAGTGGTTTTCAGTGATAAATACCACGCCAACGGGAAGAGGCTCTTTAGCTCCAGAATCATTCCGTATCGGGGATCGTGGGTACAGTTCGCGATCGATGTTAATGATATTATGTACGTTTATATAGATCGCCGTAGGAAGATGCCCGTAACAATACTACTCAAAGCGATGGGGTTTGAACCCGATAGCGCGATTATCAAACTATTCCATAAAACAGAGATTTATGAACTTGCTTCAAAGAAGAGCAAGAAAGATAACGTTTTAATTGGCAGAGCTGTCGCTGAGGATGTTGTCGATACTGGAACGGGTGAAATAATTATTGAATGCGGAAAACTGATTACCGAGGAAGCCCTCGAAGTTTTGAAAGGGAGAAAGATTTCAAAGCTTGTCCTTGTGAAAAAGAAGAAAGGACTCGATAGTGATGTTATCCTCAAAACTCTTAATAAGGATACAACATCCAATACTGAAGAGGCTTTAAAACGGATTTATAATTTATTGAGACCGGGCAATCCCCCGAGCCTGGAAACGGCAAAGGCTCTCCTGCAGAGATTGTTCTTTAATCCCAAACGTTACGATCTGGCGAAAGTAGGACGGTACAAAATCAACAAACGCCTTGGGATAGATGTTCCTTTAGAAACGACCACGCTGACTCCTAAAGATTTTTTGGCTATAGTGGCGAATCTTATTAATCTTAAAGAAACCGATGGCCCGGTTGACGATATCGATCATTTGGGGAATAGGCGCGTACGTTCCATAGGAGAACTTCTTGCCAACCAATTTTCAATAGGTCTTTCAAGGATGGCAAGGATTATTCGCGAGAGAATGACAATCCAGGAATCAGATAATCCGACTCCTTCAGATTTGGTTAATGCGAGAACGGTAAGCGCGGTAATACAATCCTTCTTCGGTAGCAGTCAGCTTTCGCAATTTATGGATCAGACTAATCCTCTTTCCGAGCTGACTCATAAACGACGTCTTTCAGCTTTGGGGCCCGGTGGGTTAACGCGCGAAAGAGCCGGTTTTGAAGTAAGGGATGTGCATTTTACTCATTATGGCCGCTTGTGTCCTATTGAGACGCCTGAAGGGCCAAACATCGGGTTAATCGCGTCACTTGCCTCTTTTGGTCATCTCAATGATTTCGGGTTTTTGGAAACGCCGTATTTGAAGGTTAAGAATGGAATTGTTACCGATGAAATAGAGATGCTGACCGCTGACATGGAGGATGACGTAATAATAGCTCATGGAAGCGCTTTGGTTGATGGTAAGGGGAAGCTTGGTTCTGGTAATATAATGGCAAGAAGCAGGGATGATTTCGTATTGATAGATCCCAAAAAGGTTGATTATATTGATATTTCAACAAATCAGCTGATCGGTATTTCGGCGGCTCTTATTCCTTTTCTTGAGCACGATGACGCTAACAGAGCTTTAATGGGCTGCAATATGCAGCGTCAGGCTGTACCGTTGTTAAGGCCGCAAGCTCCACTGGTTGGAACGGGGCTCGAGGGTAAAGCGGCGTATGATTCTGGGGTTCTTGTAATTGCCAAGAGGGACGGGATAGTGAAGAGTGTTTCCGCTGATAAAATTCAGATTGCTTATGACTCGGACGTCAGCGATGATCTAACTGATTTTTCAGGTTTTGGCGGGTTTGATGAATACAAACTGGTGAAATATCAGAGATCAAATCAGAATACTTGTATCAATCAAAAACCGTTAGTGGATGTCGGAGATAAGATTAAAAAAGGCGATGTGATAGCTGATGCTTCAGCTTCGGATAATGGAGAGCTGGCAATTGGAAGAAATATGTTGGTTGCCTTCATGCCGTGGCGCGGATACAACTTCGAGGATGCTATTATTATTAGTGAACGTATTGTGAAAGATGACATATTGACATCTGTTCATATAGAAGAGTACGAAATGCAGGTGCGTGATACTAAAGCCGGCAAAGAAGAGATAACAAGAGAGCTTCCCAATGTGGGAGAAGAGGCATTGTCCAGTCTTGATGAAGATGGAATAATAATGGTTGGAGCTCGTGTTAAAGCCGGTGATATCCTTGTTGGTAAGGTTACTCCAAAGGGTGAGACGGAGCTTACCCCGGAAGAGAGGTTACTCAAAGCAATATTTGGAGAAAAGGCTGGAGATGTTCGTGACGCTTCCCTTAGAGCCGGGACAGGGATGGACGGGATAGTAATCGATGTAAAACTCTTTTCCCGAAAAGAGCGTGACGAAAGAGCGAAAAATCACGAAAAGAAAATAATAAAAGCCTTAGAACAAAAGTTTCAGGAGGAAAAGGATTTTGTAAAAATCAAAAGAAAAGAACGATTGAAAAAATTAATGCTTGGGCAAACAACTGAGAAACTTATTCATTCTGAAACTGGCGAGATACAGGCAAAAGCGGGCAGAAAAATTACAGAAAAATTGCTTGATAGCATAGCTGTTGATTATTTACATTGGGGATTACCTATAGTGAAAGACCCCGATGTTGATGAAAAGATCCAATCTTTGATGGAAAATGCTGCTAGAGCTATCGATGGAATCGACGCAAAATATGAAAAGGAACTTGAAAGAATAAAGCGCGGCGACGAACTTCCTCCCGGTGTAAACAGGTTGGTTAAGGTGTACATCGCCAGAAAAAGAAAGATAGCTGTTGGTGACAAGATTTCCGGGCGACATGGAAACAAGGGAGTTATCTCTATAATAGTTCCTGAAGAAGATATGCCTTACATGGAAGATGGAACTCCCATTGATATCGTGTTGAATCCACTTGGGGTTCCAAGTAGAATGAATGTTGGGCAGATTCTTGAGACACATCTTGGTTGGGCAACACAGAAACAGGGAGCGAGAGCTATTACCCCTGTGTTTAACGGGGCGACTGTATCTGAGATTAAGCAAGCACTTAGGGAAGTCGGATTACCCGAGGATGGAAAGGCTCTCCTTTACGATGGTATATCGGGGAAGGCTTTCGAAAACAGGGTTACAGTTGGTTATATTTATATGATGAAACTTTCGCACCTGGTTGATGATAAAATTCACGCGAGGTCTATTGGGCCTTATTCACTTGTTTCACAGCAACCTCTTGGAGGTAAAGCACAGTTTGGCGGCCAGAGATTTGGTGAAATGGAAGTGTGGGCGCTGGAAGCCTATGGAGCTGCTTACTGTCTCCAGGAGATATTAACTGTTAAATCTGACGATGTTAGCGGAAGAAGTAAAGCGTATGAAGCGATTGTGAAGGGTGGAGAAGCGCCCGAGCCGGGGTTGCCGGAATCGTTTAGCGTGCTATTAAAAGAACTTCAGAGTTTGTGTCTGGATGTAAGCCTTGAAAGGGAATAAAGAGTTGGAGGTTTCCTTTGTATACTACATTCTTTGATAAAAATCAAGATCATCCCAGCGGGATTGAAGCCATGGGGATTAAACTAGCTTCACCGGAAGCTATCCGTTCGTGGAGTTATGGGGAAGTCCTAAAACCTGAGACCATTAATTACCGTTCTTTCAAACCGGAAAAAGATGGACTTTTCTGTGAAAGAATATTTGGGCCTGTAAAGGATTGGGAATGCGCCTGTGGCAAGTATAAACGGATCCGTTACAGGGGGGTAATTTGTGACAGATGTGGCGTTGAGGTTACTCATTCGAAAGTACGGAGAGAGCGGATGGGGCATATCGACCTGGCTGTGCCGGTTGCTCATATATGGTTTCTAAAGGGTATCCCCAGCCGTATCGGATATATGCTGGACATTTCTATTCGGAACCTTGAGAGGATACTCTATTACGAATCTCGGGTTGTCATAGATCCAGGGGAATCGGGGTTAAAGTATAAGGAGCTTATAGATGATGAAACCTATTTTGAACTTGTTGAGAAAGAGGTTGAATTTAAAGCAAAGATGGGTGGAGGGGCGGTTCGGGAACTCCTGGCGCAGGTAAATGTTGAGGAAGAAGCTGTCAATCTCAGAGCGCAGGCTAAAGTTGAGACCTCTTTGCAGCGCAAGAAAAAAGTACTCAAGCGTCTGAGGGTGATGGATGCTTTTCTCGGTAGTCCCAACAAAGCTGAGTGGATGGTACTTGAAACAGTTCCCGTACTTCCACCGGATTTGCGCCCGCTCGTTCCTCTGGAAGGCGGCAGGTTCGCTACATCTGATTTGAACGATTTGTACAGAAGGGTTATTAATCGCAATAATAGATTAAAAAAACTTATAGAGATACGAGCTCCCGAAGTAATATTGAGGAATGAAAAGAGGATGCTTCAGGAAGCGGTTGACGCTTTGTTTGATAACGGAAGACGCTCTCGTCCGGTTAGGGGACATGGTAACAGGCCTCTTAAGAGTTTGAGTGATATGCTTAAAGGAAAGAAAGGCCGGTTTCGCCAAAATCTTCTGGGGAAACGCGTGGATTATTCCGGCCGATCTGTGATTGTAGTAGGCCCGGAACTTGAAATGCATCAATGCGGTCTTCCAAAGTCAATGGCTCTGGAATTATTTAAGCCTTTCATTATACGTAAGCTTGAAGAAAAAGGGTATGTTCAGACTGTAAAGAGCGCTAAAAAACTTGTAGAGCGTGAAAGGCCGGAGGTCTGGGACATCCTTGAAGAAATAATAAAGGACCATCCTGTTTTGCTTAACAGAGCTCCGACTCTGCATAAATTGGGAGTTCAGGGATTTCATCCGATACTCATCGAGGGAAAAGCTATACAGATTCATCCTCTTGTGTGCGCTGCTTTTAACGCGGATTTTGATGGTGACCAAATGGCTGTTCATGTGCCTCTTTCGCTTGAGGCACAGCTGGAAGCGCGGACATTGATGTTGTCGGCGAATAATATTATGTCTCCCGCTAATGGGGCGGCGTTAGCCACGCCTTCACAGGATATGGTTCTAGGAATATACTATCTTTCAGTTATAAGAGAGGGGAGCGAGGGTGAGGGAAAGATTTTTTACTCTCCACAGGAAGCGATGATGGCGAGAGAGAGTGGGGTTATCAATCTCCACGCCCTTATTAAAGTGCGGATGAATGGGGAGTTGCTGGAGACAACTGTCGGTAGGCTGATTTTTAACAGTGTAGTTCCTGATGGACTTGGGTTTGTTAATGAGATTCTCGATAAATCCACTTTGAATAACCTGGTTTACCAATGTTATAAGAAACTTGGTAATTATGCGACGGTTCAATTCCTTGAAAGGCTGAAAAAGACTGGATTTAAATTTGCCACAATAGCCGGTATTACATTTGGAGTTGATGATATTGTTGTTCCCCAAGAGAAAGCTGATATGATCCAAAAGGCTGAAAAGCGAGTTGCCGGGGTTCTAAAACAATATGCAAAGGGTGTTATTACAGATGGCGAACGATACAACAAGGTGATTGATATTTGGACTCATACAACCAACGATGTAGCTGACGCGATGGATGACGCGTTGTGTGATGATAGAAATGGGTTTAATCCTATTTACATGATGGCAAGTTCAGGGTCGAGGGGGAGTAGAGATCAGATACGTCAGCTTGCCGGAATGCGTGGGTTAATGGCTAAACCTCAGAAGACAATTACCGGGGGAATAGGCGAGATTATCGAAATGCCGATTACTGCAAACTTTAAAGAAGGATTGTCGGTGTTGCAGTACTTTATTTCCACACACGGCGCTCGAAAAGGTTTAGCTGACACTGCTCTTAAAACAGCAGATGCCGGTTACTTAACGAGACGACTGGTCGATGTTGCTCAGGACGTAATTACAACAGTACACGACTGCGGAACGATTAGGGGTATCGATGTGACCGCGCTAAAAGAAGGTGAAGAAGTTATTGAATCTCTTAGCGATCGAATTCTGGGACGTGTAGT
The DNA here is from genome assembly GCA_021160845.1 of bacterium. Taxonomy (GTDB): domain Bacteria; phylum Krumholzibacteriota; class Krumholzibacteriia; order Krumholzibacteriales; family WJIX01; genus JAGHBT01. Next base: position 8,773 of record JAGHBT010000071.1, read on the forward strand.
AATAGATGATGTTGTAGATCCTCATACTGGAGAGGTCTTGGCGGAAGCTAATAGTCTCATAGATGAAAATACAGCGGAAGAGATTGAAGAACACGGTGTAGAAACTGTCAAAATACGATCTGTATTGACATGCGAAGCCGAAAGAGGAGTTTGTGCTCTCTGCTATGGAAGTAATATTGCTGATGGTAAAATGGTGAATCTTGGTGAGGCAGTTGGTGTTGTTGCTGCGCAGAGTATAGGAGAACCTGGAACTCAGCTCACTTTAAGAACATTCCATGTGGGAGGAACCGCAAGTAGAATTGCTGAAAATACGCAAAAATTATGTTCACATGAAGGGATTGTAGAGTTTAAAAGAATTAAATCGGTTAAGGACCGTAACAAGGAAACAATGGTGATCGGCCGCAAGGGCGAATTAATTATATTGAGCAAGAATAGGGATAGAACAAGAGAGCGTTTTGGAGTGCCCTATGGAGCCACACTGATAGTTAATGAAGGTGATGTAGTGAAAAAGGGTCAAATTGCTTATGAATGGGATCCTTATTCAGACTTCATTATCTCGCAACAAGGCGGGAAATTGCGATTTAAAGGTATTGTTGAGGGTGTAACTCTGAATGAAAAACTCGATGATAAAACAAGTTTAAGACAGAGAATAATAGAGGATGATCGTGATAAAAAGCTACATCCCCACATTGAAATGCTTGACAAAAAAGATGCTATAATTGGCGATTTTATTATTCCTACCGGCGCAAGATTGGTTGTGCACGATGCTGATGACGTATTGCCGGGAGATGTAATATGCCGGATACCTAAGGACATAACTAAAACGCATGATATTACAGGAGGCCTGCCGAGAGTTGCTCAGCTTTTTGAGGTGCGTAGGCCCAAAACAGCAGCGGTTGTTTCAGAGATAGATGGAACTGTAAAGTTTGGATCCGTATCGAAGGGTATGCGTAAGATTATTGTAGAGAATGAAAACGGTGATAAAAGGACTTACTCGGTTCCTCAGGGTAAGCATTTAAGGGTTTATGATGATGACAGGATTGAAGCTGGAGATAATCTTACAGAGGGGCCTGTTGACCCCTTCGATATTTTGAATATCAAGGGTGTGAACGCCGTACAAGAGTATCTCGTTAATGAAATACAGGAAGTTTACAGGCTGCAGGGCGTTCATATAAATGACAAGCATATTGAGGTCATTGTGGGACAGATGCTTCAAAAGGTTCTTGTTGAAGATCCTGGCTCTACTAGTTTTCTCGAAGGCGATGTTGTAAGCAAGAAGCTATTTAAAAAAGAAAACGAGAAGATTATTAGAGAAAAAGGATCGCCCGCGACCTTTAAGCCCCTTTTGCTTGGGGTAACAAAGGCTTCTTTGAGCACAGACAGCTATATTTCAGCCGCAAGTTTTCAAGAAACAACGAGGGTTCTTACCGATGCCGCGACACAAGGCAAGGTTGACAGGTTGTATGGTCTAAAGGAAAATGTTGTAATGGGTCATTTGATACCTGCCGGAACAGGTATGCGGAAATATAGGAATATGGAACTTGTGCATGACGTGACCGAGCAAGAAGTTATGGAGAGGGAATTTACGGACGAGGAATTGTCCGAAATGATTAATGAAATGAAGGAGGGGGCTTCTTAAAATAGCAAGTAATAATTATTCCTTCTGAATAGGGGTTGTTTATTGCAATTAATTGCTTGACAAGAGGTTTGCTAATTGGTAGATTTACTCCCCTGCATCCTGTTGGTTGTTTTAGGATGCTTGATTTGTAATTGATTGAATTAGAGAGGTGTTAAGTGCCGACAATTAATCAGCTTGTGAGGAAAGGCAGAAAGAGAATTAAGAAGAAAACGGGTGCCCGCGCGTTGCAGGCGTGTCCCCAGAAAAGGGGTGTGTGTACGCGTGTCTATACTTCGACACCCAAAAAGCCTAATTCCGCGATAAGAAAAGTCGCAAGGGTGAGGTTAACAAACGGCATTGAAATTACCGCTTATATACCGGGCGAGGGGCACAATTTACAGGAGCATTCCATTGTGCTTGTTCGTGGAGGGCGTGTAAAGGATTTACCAGGAGTCCGTTATCATATTGTAAGAGGAACCCTTGACGCCGAGGGAGTTGAAGGCAGGAAAGTGAGCCGTTCAAAATATGGCGTCAGAAGGCCAAAGAGCTAGGGTGTTGCAGGGTAAAGGAGAAGGAACAGATGCCCCGTAAAGGCAAAGTAGCAAAGAGGAAAATTCAGCCTGACGAAAAAAATCATGATATCGTATTGGCTAAGTTCATAAATTATGTTATGCTTGACGGGAAAAAAAGCGCGGCTGAAAAAGCTGTTTATGGAGCTCTGGAAATTATTGAGTCAAAAATCGGTAAAGATGGGTTGGAAGTTTTCAAAAAGGCTTTAGATAATGTAAAACCGATGCTTGAAGTTAAGTCAAGGCGTGTTGGTGGAGCCACATATCAGGTTCCTGTTGAGGTTAGCCCTGACAGAAAACTGGCTCTTGCAATGCGTTGGATTATCGGATTTGCTAGAGACAGGTCCGATCATACGATGGCCGACAAGTTGGCGTCAGAGCTTATTCTTGATTTTAACAAGGAAGGTCCTGCCGTTAAAAAGCGCAATGATACTCATCGGATGGCAGAAGCTAACAAAGCATTTGCGCACTATAAGTGGTAAGATGCCCGGGGCTGTGTTTATGACCGGATAGTAATAAATGTTTTTAGGGTTGTTGGGTGGAGTCCATGATGGTGTCCGAATGTTTGGACGGATGTCGATGGAGATAGGGAATAAATAAATGTATAGATTGCTAGTTTTTTGTAGCACTATCAGAAATCTAGGGATTACCTAACCCCCCGGCTTTTCCGGTTGCGGGGTTGGTAGCCTCGATGCTGGAGAGGTTCTTTTTTTTGAAAAAATATTCTCTTAATAAAACGCGAAATATAGGATTAGCGGCGCATATAGATGCTGGTAAGACAACGGTTACTGAACGAATGTTGTATTACACAGGGAAAGTAACACGTATGGGTGAAGTGCATCAGGGAAACGCAGTAATGGATTGGATGGATCAGGAAAAAGAGAGGGGTATAACAATTACCTCTGCCGCTACTACGTGTTTCTGGAATGATAATAGGGTAAACATCATTGATACTCCCGGCCATGTTGATTTTACTGCTGAAGTCGAAAGGAGTTTTAGGGTCATTGACGGCTTGATAGTTCTTTTCTGTGCGGTCGGTGGCGTAGAACCCCAGTCCGAGACGATTTGGAGGCAGGCTAACAAATATAATATTCCGCGGATTGCCTTTATTAATAAGATGGATAGAGAAGGCGCGAGTTTTCAAAACACAATTGAAATGATGGAAAACAAGTTTGAGGTCGATATAGCCCCTGTAAATATTCCTATTCTTTCAGAAGAAGGATTTGAGGGACTGATCGATCTTATTAAGATGAAGGCATATTACTACGACAAGAGTAGCCTTGGCGCAAAGTATACGGAGGTGGAGATACCGGAAAGACTTGTTGTCGAATCTAGGCAGGCGCGTGAGAATCTACTGGTAAAATTGTCGGATTTCAGCGATGTTATTTTAGATCATGTTGTCAGCGGAGCGGTTGTTTCCGAAGAGGTGATAAAGGATACATTACGAAAGGCTGTCCTTGATATTAAAGTTGTTCCTGTTTTCTGTGGGTCGGCCCTTAAAAATAAAGGGGTACAGTTGCTTCTAGATGCCGTAATTGATTATTTGCCAAATCCGTTGGAAGTGCCGCCGGTTTCAGGTATAAACCCGTTTACAGGGAAAGAAGAAAGCAGGAAAGCGTCAGAGAAGGAGCCCTTCTCCGCAGTAGTTTTCAAAGTTATGCGGGATCCCTATGTTGGAAAGCTGCATTATATCAGAGTTTACAGTGGAACATTAAAAACTAGTACAACTGTTGTAAATGTCACAAATAATAAGAAAGAACGATTTACGAGAGCTTTGATTATGCATGCTAACTCGCGGGAGGATGTGAAAGAACTTTCCGCGGGGGATATTGCCGCTGTAATCGGATTAAAACATTCTTCCACGGGAGACGCGATATGTGATATGAAACATCCTATCAAAATGAAAATGATGAAATTTCCCAGGCCGGTCATATCTGTCGCGATTGAACCACAGGCTAAAGCTGAAGAAGAGAAGCTAGTGGAAGCTTTGAGGGTTCTTAGTGAGGAAGACCCGACATTTATGGTCAATATAGATGAAGAAACAAGGCAGACAGTTATATCCGGAATGGGAGAGCTTCACCTTGAGGTGCTTGTTGAGCGTATGTTGAGGGAGTTCAAAGTTAAGGCGAATGTAGGGCGTCCCCAAGTAGCTTATCGTGAAACAATAACAAAAAATGTAAAAGCTGAAGGTAAATTTATCAAACAGAGTGGTGGGAGGGGACAGTACGGGCATGTTATTGTTGAAATTACTCCTGTTCCCGGTGAAGGATTCAAGTTTGTTAACAAGATTAGGGGTGGGGATGTGCCAAAAATTTTCATTCCCTATGTTGAGCAAGGTGCCAGAGAAGCGCTTAATGCCGGGCCGGTTAATGGCGCCCCTGTGATTGATGTTGAGGTTGCGCTGACAGGCGGTTCGTTTCATGAGGTTGATTCCTCAGACCTTGCCTTTCGTATAGCGGGCAGCAAAGCCGTCACTGAAGGAATTAGGAGAGCTGGGCCAGTCTTATTGGAACCGATAATGAAGATTGAAATTCTGCTCCCAATTGATTATGTTGGTGATGTAATAAAAGATATTACTATTCGCAGAGGTAAAATTGAAGGGATGTTTCACAAGAAGAGCGGGCAAGTGATTTCAGCAATAGCTCCACTTTCAGATATGTTTGGATATGCAACAGGCTTGAGATCCTTGACTCAGGGAAGAGCTGTTCATACAATGGAGTTTTCTCATTATGAGGTTGTTCCCGGGGATCTGATGATGCGGATCCAGGGCAGGATAAGAGGATTGGCATAGTAAAGGAGAAATGATCATGGCGAAGGAGAAGTTTGAAAGGACCAAGCCGCATTTAAACGTAGGGACGATAGGTCATGTAGATCATGGGAAGACGACGCTTACGGCGGCGATAACGAAGCATCTGGCCACGAAGGGGTGGGCGGATTATGTACCGTTTGATGAGATAGACAAGGCACCGGAAGAGCGGGAGCGAGGGATAACGATTGCGACGGCGCATGTAGAGTATGAGACGGAGAACCGTCACTACGCGCATGTAGATTGTCCGGGGCATGCGGACTACATAAAGAATATGATCACGGGAGCTGCGCAGATGGACGGGGGGATAGTGGTAGTGAGTGCGGCGGATGGGCCGATGCCTCAGACGAGGGAGCATATACTTTTGGCGCGGCAGGTGAATGTACCGGCGTTATTGATATTTATGAACAAGACGGATATGGTAGATGATCCTGAGCTTATAGAGCTAGTTGAGTTGGAGATAAGAGAGTTGTTGGACGAGTATGAATTTCCGGGAGACGAGATACCGGTAATAAAGGGCAGTGCGCTTAAGGCGTTGGAGAGTGATGATCCGGATTCAGAAGAGGTGAAGTGTGTTTGGGAGTTAATGGATGCGTTGGATAGTTATATACCTCAGCCTGAGCGGGATTTGGACAAGCCGTTTTTGATGCCTGTTGAGGATGTATTTTCTATAACAGGTAGGGGGACGGTAGGAACAGGAAGGATAGAGCGAGGGGTTGTGCATGTAGGGGATAATATAGAGGTAGTAGGGATACATGATACGCAGAAGACGGTGGTAACGGGAGTGGAGATGTTCAGGAAGTTATTGGATGACGGGAGAGCCGGGGACAATGTTGGGTTGCTTATGAGGGGAATGGACAAGAAGAATTTGCTGAGGGGTATGGTAGCGGCGAAGCCGGGATCGATAACACCGCACAAGAAGTTTAAATGTAAGGTGTATGTGTTGAAGAAGGAGGAGGGTGGGCGACACACTCCATTTTTTAACGGATACAGGCCGCAGTTTTATTTTCGTACAACGGATGTAACGGGAGTAGCGACTTTACCGGAAGGTACGGAGATGGTAATGCCCGGAGATGATGTTGGGTTGGAGGTGGAGTTGATAAA
>JAGHBT010000155.1 GCA_021160845.1 bacterium
GAAAATACACACGTGAAGATTATATCTCTCTTATTAAAGAGGCCAGAAAAATTGTTCCGGATTTGGCTATAACTACCGATATAATCGTAGGGTTTCCAACAGAGGAAGAATCAGATTTTGAAAATACAATGGAGGTTGTCGAACTAGCTCGGTTCGATTCGGCGTTTACTTTTAAATATTCATCCCGTAAGGGAACCGCGGCATACAGGATGGAAGATGATGTAGGTGTCGCAACGAAGAAGAGTCGATTGGCCTATTTGAATGAAAAAGTAAAAGAGATACGCCTTGATATTTTTAGACAATTAAAAGGAGAAAAATTTAAAATCCTTCTTGACGGAAGGGTTAAAAAGGGTAAGGATCAATATATCAGAGGTAGAACGCCACATTTCAGAAATGTGAATGTCGATCCCGGCAAGTTAAAAGAAGGTGAAATTTTAGATGTTAAACTGCAAGAATTGAAGGGTTTTACATTTATTGGAGAAGAAATTTAGGGAGGTAATTTCGTGTGGATAATACGTGGAGTAATTCTATTGGTAGGAGCTGTCGGAATTATTTGGCTCGGGACAGAAAATGCCGGAACTAAAATTACATTTTATTTATTCAACCATACATTTTCTGAAGTTTCATTAAATCTTGTCATTATTGTCTCATTTATTTCCGGTATGATTGTATGGGCAATTGGTGCCTGGATACGTGAACTGCAGCTGGTATTGCAATTAAGGAAAGGGAAAAGGAAAAGTGAAAAACTTCTGGATGAAATTTCAGATTTGAGAAACATTCCTTTGAATGAAGAACGGATTGAAGAAGATGGGATCTCTCGATCATAAAATTTTAAGTCTATGATTATGAATACTAAACTTATTTTAATAGCGATATTTGTTGGGAGCTTGCTTTTACTTACGCTGTTACTCCTAGTTGAGAAGAAGAAGCGGGGAGTTTCGAGCAAAAAGCTATATATAGAAGCTTTATATGCTTTATTAGGTAGGGATAAGGGGCTTGCACTTAAATATCTGAAAAATGCCGTAAAGGGTGGAGAAAACAGGGTAGGCGCCTATATACTCCTTGGAAATCTGCTTCGAGGGGATAATCAATTGGGAAAGGCGCTTCAAATCCATCGAAGTATGGCTATTCGCAAAGATCTTTCCTATGAGGAAAAAGGACTCATACAGCTAGCGATAGCTGATGACCTTGCCGATCTTGGAAGAATTGATGAGGCAATAAATACACTAAACATTATTAAAAATATCAAGAAAAATCGGGAAGCCCTTCTCGCACTTAACAAATTCAATCACATGAAAGGTGACTATAAAACAGCCTACAGGAATATAAGGGATGCCGCTGTTATTGATGTCGTAATTACCAAAAATGTGGTAGCTTCTTATTTGATTGCAGCATCTGCGATTTGTCTCGATAATAATAGGGTGGAAGAAGCCGTAAAATATTCAGAACTTGCATTAAAACAAAACCGTAACTACCCACCAGCACTATATATATCCGGGAAAGTACTTGTTGCCGATGGGAAGAGTAGTAAAGCTATGGAAAGATGGATATCTCTCTTGAATTTGGATATATCTTTTTTCCGCCTGACAATCGATTTGATTGAGAAAACGCTCTTTAAAGATCAGAAATTTCAGAAACTCGAGACAATACTTGTAGATCTCTACGCGAAACATCCCGGGAATCCGGAGATCTTTATGTCATTTATTTCTTTTTACACGAAAAAGGGTGTACCTGAAAAGATAATACAAATGTTTGAAAATGAGGTTGGACAATTAAGAATGAATAATACCCTGAGGATTCAAATGGCCCTTGTTTATATAAGTCAGGATAATCTCGCAAAGGCTATCCAAACGCTTAAGATGGATGGGGAAGAGAAGCAAACCCCGGACGAATATAAATGTACAGTTTGTGATAACAAGGTTAATATTCCCCTTGCTTATTGTGAGAAATGTTGTGGGATTGATACTTTCAAAAGGTACCATGAAGAAATTCCTGATTAACCTATTGTTCCTTATACCGATCTTGTTGCTAATTCCTCAAATGACGGGTTCAGTACCCTATAGTTTGATACAGATACGGAAACAGTATAATCGTGTGGAGTATTCAGCGGCCATGGAGGGCTTGAGAGGAATTCTTGGGGACCTTCGGGGTAATGACCTTCAGCATGGCAAATTTATGCTAGCACGGCTTGAAACTGATGTTTATAGAGATATTGGAATATATAAAGAAATTATATCCTCAGGGAGCCGTTCTCTTTCATTTGCCGCCAGTACGGAATTAGCTAAAATATATTACGCACTTGGAAAGTACGATAAGGCCCTTAAAGTGATAGAAATTGTTCCGAAATCCGCAAATTCAAGTGTACGAATGGAAGCGCTTTACTTCCGCGGTTTGTGCAATAAGAAGATTGGAGCGTTGAACAGTGCGAGAAAGGATTTCCTGCGGGTTGATAAGGGTGAATATCTCTACAAAAGTTATATGGAAAGAGCGGAACTTGATATGGAGATAGGGGATTATAAAGGGGCAATCGAGAAATATGAAACTATAGGAGGGATTCATTCCAATCCCATTGCTATCTTCAAACTTGGTGAGTGTTTTGAGATAACCGGGGATTCACATAAAGCCTTTGAAGTATATCATTCTCTCAGTAACCTCTTCCCAGAATCTCTTGAGTCACCGAAGGCAATAGATAAAATGCGTATTTTTCTTTCAATGAAGAAGGATAAGCTAGAAAAGAGGAAAGGAGGGGGTGAGCAGCAGAAAAATGCTGAAAATGACAAGTTTAAATCGGTAAAGATACCAGGTATTTATACTATTCAATTTGGAGCATTTCAAGAGCATGAAAATGCGTCCAGAGTTTCATCAAGCCTTTCCGATCTTTTTCTCGATGTTAGAATTGAGACAAAATACATATCGCCGGAAGTAAAACTGTTCAGGGTAAGAGTCGGCAGATATTCCGGGAGAAAAGACGCTGAGAATGATTCTTTACTGGCAACGGATGAACTTGGACTCACCGGCAAAATTCTGACAATTCAATAATATGCCTACAAATCTTACACCATTGATGGCTCAATACCATGAGCTTAAGCAAAAATACAGGGATGGAATTCTCTTCTTTCAGGTGGGAGATTTTTATGAGACTTTTTACGAAGACGCTAAAGAGGTCTCAAAGATCCTGAATATAGCCCTTACTTCGCGGGATAAAAAGAATCCTGTTCCCCTTGCCGGGGTTCCCATACACGCGGTTGATGCTTATGTAGCAAAACTTCTACAGGCGGGCAAAAAGATAATTGTCTGTGATCAGGTCGAAGATGTATCAGAATCAAAGGGGCTGGTCAAAAGAGCTGTAACAGATGTAATAACCCCGGGTACGTCACTTTCACCGGCAACCCTAAACGAGAAGGAAAACCGTTATATTTTTTCACTGAAGGAAAGCGGGGATAGGTTTGGATTTGCCTTACTTTCACTTTCAACAGGGGAATTCAGCGTGGGGGAAGATGGGATTGATACCGTTGAAAACATCCTGGCAGTGTCGGATATACGTGAAGCAATCTATCCCGGTAATTTTGAAAACTTAAGAGGTATTATTTCGAATAACTCTGCAAGCTGCGCTATTGAAGATGTGGATCCCTATTATTTTAATGTTCACAAGGCAAGGACGGTCCTTTTAAATCATTTCAAGACCGAAAATCTGGTAGCTTTTGGAATTGAAGAAAAACAAGCAGCTACCGCGGCGGCTGGAGCTCTTCTTTCCTATGTTAAAGATCTGCGGCAGGATGAGCTAAAACACATAACTGAAATAATAGATTTCAGACCGGGCAAATCGTTGATTTTGGACAGCCAAACAGTCAGGAATCTCGAGCTTTTTAGCCCCATAATGGGAGATTCTACCGAAAGCACTCTAATAAACAACATCGACCATACAAGGACAGCAGCCGGAGGGAGGATGCTTCGTTCCTGGATTATGAGGCCATTAACCGAAATTAAAGCTATACAGGACAGGCTTAATGCTGTAAATGCTCTGTATTCAGACCAGATAGTTCTTCGTAAACTTAGAGAAGCCCTTAAGCGGTTTCCAGATATTGAAAGAATAGTTTCAAGGGTTTCAACAGGCAAGGCCGGCCCGAGGGAACTTTTGCAACTTCTGAGGGCTTTGGAGCGTCTCCCGGAATTATCGGACATATCTTGCGAGTTAAAAGTCGATTATTTGGATAGATACACGGAAACACTGTCGAAACAAAGCGGGGTCAGAGAAGTTATAGCGGCAGGTATAAGAGAAGATTGCCCCGTTAATCTCCGCGAGGGTGGGGTAATAAAGGAGGGGTTTAACAAGGAACTCGATAAGTTGATAGAGAGATCCGAGGAAGGAAAGAGGTGGTTAGTTTCCCTGCAGGAATCTGAGAGAAAGAGCACCGGCATTCCTTCGCTCAAGGTGAGTTTTAACAAGATCTTCGGTTATTATATCGGGATATCAAAAATGCATATCAACAAGGTTCCGGAACACTATATTGAAAAACAGACGCTTGTATCCTCTAAGCGATATGTTACAAAAGAACTTACTGAAAAAGAAGGACTTGTACTTTTGGCTCAGGCAAGGAGGGTTGAACATGAAAAAAGGATCTATAAAGATATTTGTGAAAGAATAACCGAAAGCAGCGCGGTTCTTCAGGAAATAGCGCGTGGCGTTGCTATACTGGATATTGTCTCAGCGCTTGCACACCTTGCTCTAAAGCGGAATTACTGCCGGCCTGAAGTAAATGATTCAAAGAATCTTGTCATTAAAGATGGAAGACACCCGGTTGTCGAAATTATATCGAAAAAAGGGTTTATACCGAATGATATTGATTTGAGGCCTTCACAACGGCAGGTATTGATTATTACCGGACCGAATATGGGAGGAAAATCAACTATTATTCGTCAAATAGCCCTTATCTCGATTCTCGCTCATGTCGGCAGCTTTGTGCCAGCTTCAATGGCAGAAGTTGGAATTATGGACAGAATATTTACCAGAGTTGGATCAAGTGATAATCTTGCCAGGGGAGAAAGCACCTTTCTCGTTGAAATGAGCGAAACCGCGAAGATTCTTCATAACTGTACATCAAAAAGCCTTGTGCTTCTTGATGAAGTAGGGCGAGGGACCAGTACTAGTGACGGGCTTAGTATTGCCCAGGCAGTAACCGAATTTCTTATGGAAGAAGATAAGAAGAAACCAAAAACACTATTTGCAACCCATTACCATGAACTTACCTTCCTCGAGGAGAAGTACCCCAGGCTTTTTAATATGAAGGTTTCAATCAAGGAATGGAACGATGATATCATTTTTCTATACAAGCTTATTGAAGGAAAGAGTGACAAGAGTTATGGTATCAATGTGGCGCGGTTGGCAGGTTTGCCCGAAAGAGTGATAGAGAGAGCTCGTTCGATACTCCAATCTCTTAAGCGAGATGGCTCAATCCTCCCTGACCGGGAAGTAGTGGGGAGGGTTCAACCTACACTATTTAGAAATGAAGACCCAGTTCACAAAATCCTTAAAGAGTGTGATATTAACAGGATTACTCCACTGGAAGCAATTCAGCTTTTGTCAAAACTGAAAAAAATGACAAAAAAGGATTAAATTCCCGTTCAATGGCTTAACTTATGCTCACCAATACAACTGGAGTATTGTGCTTTTTTTCATATTAAATAAAGGTATTTAGATGTCCCGCAAAAAAAGGATAGCGATAATTGGAGGAGGCGAGAAGGAGCTTTCAATCCTTAGCCAATTCCACAACCTTCCGGGATATTCTATTCTAGGGATTTATGACTGGAACAAAAAAGCTTTAGCGCTTGGAATAGCAGAAATTTTGGGAATAGATACCATTTCAGATAACTCCTTTCTTAATATATTCAGAACCGCCGATTATATATTTGCTGATAGAAGCGATGTTAAATTCAAGGATGAAATTGATATATTAAGTTCTGAAAATTTGAATATTATTGATCTATCGGAAACGTATATGATTCTTAATAACAAAGAAATACCAGAATCATCTAATGTCATATCAAGCATAGATAAGTTTGAAGAAGCCCTCCGGTACCTCGACAGAATCTCAAATCGGAAGAACCTTCTCGAATGGGTACTCGAGATAGCTGTTGAACAGCTTGGGGCATCTTCCGGTTCTATAATGCTTTCTCCGAGAGTACGGAGGAGCTCTATATTGGTTATGCTACCGGTTTGAGCCAGGAGGTGATAACAAACACGAGGCAAAAGCTGGGAGACGGAATAGCGGGAAAAGTGGCTTTATTGCGGAAAGCTGTTTTAACGAGAGATATTGAGGAGGGAACACCCGGCAATCTGACTAAAAAGGAAAGAGACAAGATTCAAAGCGCCGTTACGGCTCCAATACTATATAATGACAAGTTGATAGGAGTATTGAATATTTCTACAGACAGGGATGAAAGAGAGCTTACAGAAGATGATCGAGATAAAGTTGAGGGTCTGGCT
>JAGHBT010000309.1 GCA_021160845.1 bacterium
GATTTATAGATCAAACTGTGAAATTTAGTATTTCCTCCTTTCAAATTCGGATTTAACAAAACACATTCTTTTATCTCCCCCGCCGGGGACATTTCCTGACTTAATTAGGGGATCGAATCAAGCTCGTTAAAAAGTCTTCCTCCGCCGGCGGGGGCGGAATAGAAGGTCAGCGATGGTTTTTTCTCAACTAACTTGGGGGTTGAATTAACCATTTTTTGCCCTTTCGTTACCCTTTATATACTCAAGTACTATTCCAACCAGACAAAACACACCATTTTTCATCCGATTATTCTCTGCCAAGTGTTTCAATATATCCCACATCTAATTGTTGCATAAGAAGTTACCAAATAGTAAATATTTATGTTTTTTCCTTGATTTACGCTTCTCTTCCCCATAAATACCACTAGCAGACAATCCAAAAAGTGTAACAGCTGTTACAACTCCTGTTACACTTTTGCCTTTAGATTAACTTGTAATTTATTGTATTTTAGAAGAATACAAAGTAGTGTAACAAACTGTTACACTTTTTACCTATTGTTACACTTTAATAAAAGGATTTTCTACTGTTTTTGGAAATGCCTGCTGGGGCTATTTCTGATCCTTCAGCTCACGGAAATGTTAAACTTTTTTAAATATCTGTATAGCGTCATTCTTGAAATCTGCAGCTCCCTCGCCGCTGCTGCCTTGTTCCCATTATACTCCCCCACTCTCCTGTTAAAGACGCCCAAAGCCGGAGAACTCCTGGACATCTGAATAATTATTTGATATATAATCTATCAGCCTTTTAAAACTAAGATGTAGGAGAATAAGGATGAGCTGGTATGGAAAACTTACATTCGGATCGCTCGGTCTCTTTATCGGGGGACCCCTTGGAGCAATCGCGGGAGCCGCCCTGGGTCATCACCTCGTTGATAAAAGGATAAATATGGCTGGCCGGCCCCCAGTTTTCCAACGAGTAGAACAAGCCAAGGCTGCTTTTTTTGTCAGTATGTTCTCTATATTGGGACGCCTTGCAAAGGCGGATGGGGTTATAACCAGAGATGAGATTGCTGTGGTGGAAAATTTTATTAGCAATATGAACATCTCCGATAAGGAGGGAAAATTTGCCAGACAGATTTTCAATGAAGCCAAAAATTCCCGATATTCAATCGATGATTTCGCGATGCAGCTTTACGACATCAACAGGCAGAACCCCACCATTCTGCTTTCCTTTATGGATGTACTTTTCCAGCTAGCAGCTGCAGACGGCATATTCCACCCGGCGGAGGAAGCGGCCCTCAACAGAATAAAAAATATATTTAAAATCGATGACACGCAGTTTGAAAATTTGAAGGCCCGTTATTTTGAGGATGTGGAGAAATACTACAAAACTCTGGGCTGCACCGCAACCAGCTCTGATAAAGAAATCAAAACAAGGTATAGAAAACTTGTGAAGGATTTCCACCCCGACACAATCATTTCCAAGGGGCTTCCGGAAGAGTTTACCGACTTCGCAACGAAGCGCTTTGAGGAAATACAAAAGGCATACGAAGAGATAAAAAAGGAACGGGGCTTTTAACCGCTCACCTCAAAAGAACCATCCGCTTTGTAAGTATCTTCTTGCCAGCTTTAATGCGGTAGAAATAAACTCCTGAGGAAACCATCTCCGAGCGCTCGTTGAACCCATTCCAGATAACAGAGTAGAGTCCTGCTTTTTTCTCTTCATCAACAAGGCAGACGATTCTCCTACCTTTTATATCGTATATAGTAAGGGATACATGGGTTCTTTCATCAACAGAGTAACCTATCTGTGTGGAAGGATTAAAGGGATTCGGATAGTTCTGATAAAGGAGAACCGGCACCCTTCCGAGCGATACGGGTTCTGTAACAAAAAGTATTTCTCTGGTATTTTCTTCGATTATATCCACACGGTACTGAAATATTGCTCCGGGATCACATTCCCTGTCCATATAGCTAAACATCAGCCCTCTTCTTATAACTTCTGAGTTATCAAGCTCCCTAAAGCTTCCTTCGCCTTCCGCTCTTCTAAGAACAATAAACCGCGTGTTTTGGTTACACTCCGAAAGCTCCCAATTCACCGACACCCCTTCTTCAACCCTGCAGGCTGATGAACTGCAAAGTACAGCGGCAAGTGGAAATCCGTTTTCGTCAAGTTTCATCGAGTATATATCAAGATCAGTACCCCTCGCGTCTTCCCAGGTAATCACGGAGCAATCATCAGCGCTGGAAATCATAACGGGATTCTGTTGAATACCCACCGTGGTACTTACCGATTTTCCAGCCACATCCCATAATATATTTCCATCTGAATCAATCCTCTGAGCCAATATATCAGGATCGCTGCCACTCTCATCACACCAGGATATTACTGCTCCTCCGTCACTTCTGGAAACGATAGAGGGAGACCACTGATCGCCTTCAGCCGTTTTTATAACAATACCGCCGGAACTCCAGAGTATGCTTCCGGATGTATCCACCTTCTGAACGTATATGTCGTAATCACCATTTCTGTAATCGCTCCATACGGCAATAATTCCACTAGAATCGGGCATCGCAATTGACACTTCCTTCGAATCTCCGGGTTCCACGCAAACCCCGTTCCCACCCAAAGACCAAAGCGTTTGACCATCGGAATCTATTCTCTGAATATATGTATCGTAATCGCCACCGCGATTATCATCCCACGCGACAACAACTCCCCCTTTAAAAGGAAGAACGCTCGGAATCGTATTGCCGGCCGTAGAATCACAAACAACCGTTCTGCCGCCTGGCCACAGGGTATCCCCCGCGGAACTCAAACAATTAGCAAATATTCCTTGATTATAACCTTCGTCAGCTTTCCATACAACGAGAGCCCCATTTGATCCATTAGCTACAAGCTGAACATCCCCCTGCCAACCGGGATCATTACAAACGCAAACACCATTTACAGGCCATAGAACATTTCCGTCAGAATCTATCCTTTGAGCGAATATATCCATATCCCCATCTCGTTCGTCATTCCAGGCAACGATATACCCGTTTCCGCCATCGGAAATTATAACAGGGTCTATCTGGTTATTGACTTCAGAAACAATGGTTATTCCCTCGATACCCCACATTTTATTCCCAGATGAGTCAAATCTCTGAGCATTTATATCATAGTCATTTATATCCCCGAGAAACCACACCAGAATAACTCCACCCACGCCGTCTGAAATCATATCGGTTACACTGTGGTCCACCGAAGCAGTACTTAGAAGCACTCCATCAAAATTCCATAATTTATTTCCGTGTCCATCAACCCTCTGAATATATACGCCGGTTGGGGGATATCCCCTGAAATCACGCCAGCTGACGAAAAAACCACCATTCATATCAGCAAGTTCTACCGGAGAACTTTGAATGCCTACTACAGTACAAACAGGCAACCCACCTTCGGGCCAGTCCGCGTACAACGTCGAGAATGGTATAATCATTTGTAATATAATAACATATAGAATACCTAACGCTTTCATAAGTACTCATCCTGGGTTAAAGACACAAGCTATCTCTATTAAAAAACAGCAAACTTGATGCCAATACCGGTTTTACGGGAATTTAATAAACCAAGGGGATCAATAAGGCATCTGCGTTTCAACAGAATCTTTATCCCAGCTTTCCAGTTTGAACTGCTCCGATCTCTGTTTTAACACATCTCTGAGCCAACTTTCCGGATACCCTGTTTCCATTGGCCTTCCCTCTTTGGTTTGCGTGTATCCGTCATTATATTTGCAAATCAGGTATTTCCCAAGTTCCTTCCAACGTTCTACCACCATCGCCGCGTGAGTCCCGGAATAATCTGTAAGATAGCTGGCCATAAGGCCGGCGTCTTCTTTGAAGAGTTCCTTCGCCGTCATATCAACTGCCGCTTGAAGAGAAATAAGCCTTCCCTCTAACTCTTTTTGTACAGCCTGAATATCCTCCCGCATCGGTGAATATCTAAGATTTGAAAAATTAGCGACAAAATTGAAAACCCACCACGCCGAATCCGTGGAAAATTTATTCATACTTCCCCTGGCATAATATTCAGGAACATCGGTTATACCGCAGTATAGGGGAACATAACATGTATAGTAACTATCATCCACTCCATACCACAGAACTCCTCCAACCGGATCGGGGAGCCAGGAGCGAGACTGTGAGACATAAGAAAACCCGGTTTGCTGAGTGGAAATCGGTCTTTCCCAAGTGTAATCAACGCCGTCGATATTCCAAGTGATAGGTCTCCACCTGTTGGGTGTGCCAAATGGTCCGGCATCGACCCCTTTTGTCATATCATACTCGGTTCCTTCATAGTGGTCTCTCATGATACCAATAACATCCTTGAGGCTTAGCTTCTTGTCGGGTTTTATCCATAGGGGATAAGGCTTTGCCCCTTTTATGCCGCGGTGATAATCCGCAGACCATCCCTTCGAAGGAGCACACCTTCGAAAAATACTCCAAACTCGGGTCGCAGTATAACGAAGCTTCTGGGGTGTAACCGGGCAATAAGCCTTGCTGAAATTGAAGGGCTCTTCCGACTCCGGATCGTAGTAACCCTTCTTGACCGCAAAGTCTATCACATTATCTGAATATAGACAATTTTCAGGAGCATCCAGGGGAAATTCTCCTATGCGTGACTTATTAGCGTGAGCACAGATATACCCATCCGGTATCCTCCGAGCTACCCAGACAGCGCCTTCGCCACCCGGGCCGGTTCCTATTATTTCCATAAGCCAAGCTTCATGCATATCCCCTATTGAAAACGATTCTCCCGTGCTCGCGTACCCATATTCCTTAACAAGCTCGGCAATAACTCCGATAGCTTCTCTGGCGTTTTTCGCCCTTTGAAGAGTTATACTCATAAGTTGCCAGTATTGAAGTAAAGCATCCCCGTTTCGCAGTTCTTCTCTGCCGGTAAAAGTAGTTTCACCAATAACAAGCTGATGCTCATTCATAAGGTTGGTAAAGGCGTATGTGTGCGGAACCTGTTTGATTCTGCCTCTGATATTCCCGTGCCAGTCCTTTATCTCGATGAATTCATCCTGCTCATAATCAGCGGCCGGGATATGCCTCAAATGAGGAAGAAATTCTCCGTCACACGTATATGTAACCATAACCGAACCGTCCGTTGACGCTGCACTCGTTACTATCATATTGGTACACGCGCTACCGTACCCTGGAAAAACCATAACAATCGTAAAAACCAGAAACACTAAAAAAGATATCCTTTTTATCATTTTTTCCTTTCAATATTTTGCCATGGCAATCGCCAGTAATATACTCAGCGCTTTACATCCGCTCGAGGCAAACTTGTATGAAC
>JAGHBT010000256.1 GCA_021160845.1 bacterium
ATTATGTACATGATTGAAAAAAATAACTATGGTTACCGGTTGTGTTTCAGTGGATTTATTGAGAAAGATGAAATGTCGGAGTGGAAGAAAGAATCTGAAGAAATCTTGGCAAATCAGACTGGTAAATTTAGCGTGTTTGTGGATATGAGAGAACTTACATCACTTCCCGCCGATTCTAGAATAGAAATGGAGGAGGGACAAAAGCTCTTTAAGGAGAAAGGGATGGAGAGATCGGTGGTTATCTTGGGAAGTGCGATTACAACCTCACAATTTAAGCGGATAGCCAAGTCTTCAGGAATCTATGAATGTGAGCGTTACATTAATTCCGAAAGTGATGAAAACTGGGAAAAAATGGGTAAAGACTGGATTATAGTGGGGATTGATCCTGATAAGGTTGAAAAATAGAGTAAAACTCCACATATACAATCATCACTGTCCTCCCTTTTTAATCTGTTTTTCTACTTTCTACAAAGCTGCTATTGCACTTTACTCTGCAGAGGTTTTCAAGTAATTGACATGGTTAATTATATTTATTAATCTTAGACATCGTTTAAAACGTTCCATACAGATTAAAGAAGGAGATTGAGTGAAAATAGATAAATCACTTATGATAAGCATTTCGGGGGTTCGCGGCCTGTTGGACAAGGGCATGAATCCGGAAACGGTTTCGAGGTTTACGGCAGCATACGCCTCGGGGTTAGAGATGGGTAGGGTTGTTGTTGGGAGAGATTCTAGGGCATCCGGGTCTTCTTTAATGTTCGCGGTTTCTTCATCCCTAAGGTTTATGGGGTTTGACGTTGTAGATCTGGGCATCGTAGCTACGCCGACAGTTGAGATAATGGTGGAAGAGCTCAAAGCTAAGGGGGGAATAATTATTACGGCCAGCCACAACGGGCCGAATTGGAATGCCCTTAAGTTTCTTGACAGTAATGGTGAATTTTTACCTTCTGAAGAAATTAATAGAATAAAACAACTTGTTGAAAGCGATGAGCATTTATTTTCCGAACCTGCTTCATACGGGAAATATCAGAGGAATAATGAAGGCGATAATATCCATATAAAGAGGATACTAAAACTTGATTGTTTGAATATAGAAAAAATCGCGTTTTCGGAGATCAAGGCTGTTGTTGATTGTGTTAATGGAGCTGGAAGTAGAATTGTCCCATTACTTTTGCGTGAGCTTGGTGTTATGACTGTAGAGCTTTACACAGATGTAAACAAGCCGTTTCCACATGTGCCGGAACCAACGCCGGTCAATCTAACTGATCTTGCCCGTGCCGTAAGGGAAGAGAAGGCTGATATCGGATTTGCGTGCGATCCCGATGCTGACAGGCTTGTTCTGGTTGATGAAAACGGTTTGGTGTGCAGTGAAGAATTAACACTTTCTCTTGCTGCTGAATTTATTCTCTCATCAAAAAGAGGAGCTGTTGTAGCCAATCTTTCCACAACCCGTCTTATGGATGATATTGCCGACAGTTATCAGGTATCTCTTCACAGATCGAGTGTGGGAGAAGCGAATGTGATAGCGTTGATGAAGCAAACAGGTGCGGTTATCGGTGGGGAGGGAAACGGAGGTGTTATATATCCTGAAGTTCATTATGGGCGTGACGCTATGACAGGGATAGCTCTTATTCTTCAATCCTTGACTAATCAAGGTCTCTCACTTGGCGAAAAGTTAAAAAGAATGCCTCATTACAATATTATAAAGGAAAAGCGTTCTTACGAAGGCAATTTCCCTGATCTGGTGGAAGAAGCGAAAAGACTCTTTAAAGGCAAAGTAAATAGTACGGATGGCATAAGAATTGATATGGATGAAGGATGGATCCATTTAAGAATGTCAAATACGGAACCTGTAATAAGGGTTATTGCCGAAGCCCGTTCAGAGGAGGAGGCACAAGATATTATCAGAAGGTCTGATAGCTTGCTTGTGAAAAGCATATAATGTGGACGGGATAAAATACGATTTTTCAGTTTAAAGATTAAGGGAGATGTATGTGTGGTATTATCGGATACGTTGGTAAGAGCAATCGAGTTGGAGAAATACTACTGGAGGGGTTAAAGCGTCTTGAATATCGTGGGTACGATTCCGCCGGGTTGGCTATTATCAGGGACAACTCCCTCTTTGTTGAAAAGACGTCTGGAAAAATAGAAAAGCTGGAAAAGAAGCTTGAGAAAGTTGATTTATCGGGAAGTCTTGGAATAGGTCATACAAGATGGGCAACACACGGTCCCCCAACCACAAAGAACGCTCACCCTCATACAGACTGCAGTGGCAAGATTGCGCTCATACACAATGGCATTGTTGAGAATTACCAGACTTTAAAGACTTCTCTTGAATCGGACGGCCATAAATTTGTTACAGAAACGGACACGGAAGTTCTAGTTCATCTGGTTGAAAAATTTTATCATGATAACAAGCTTGAAGAGGCTGTTCAAAAGGCTCTGGATGTGGTTGAGGGGACTTATGGAATCCTTGTCATTTCATCCTCTGAGCCGGACAAACTCGTAGGCGCGCGTAACGGTTCTCCTGTTGTTGTTGGGATAGGTGAGAATGAATATTTCATTGCTAGTGATGTTTCCGCAATACTCGAACATACAAGACAAGTTATATATCTTAAGGATCAACAGATGGTGGTTGTAACGCCGGAGCATTTTTCGACTATGACTGTCAAAAATGAATCTGTTGAACATGTTGTTGAGACTGTTGATTGGGATCTTGACATGATTGAGAAGGGCGGATTTGATCATTTTATGTTAAAGGAGATATTTGAGCAACCTGAGACGATCAGAAACGCGATGAGAGGACGTTTACTAGAGGAATACGGGATTTCCAAGCTTGGCGGCTTAAATATGTCTGAACAGGAACTTAGGGAGGTTAAACGTATTGTTTTCGTCGCCTGTGGTACGAGTTGGCATGCAGCTCTTATAGGTGAATATATGATAGAAGAGAAGGCGCGTATACCGGTTGAAGTAGAATATGCAAGTGAATTCCGTTACAGAAATCCAATAATCGAGGATGACACACTGGTTATGGCGATCAGTCAATCCGGCGAAACGGTTGATACTCTCGCGGGGATGCGGGAAGCGCGTGAGAAAGGTGCTCAGTGTATGGGTATTTGCAATGTAGTAGGAAGCACTATAGCCCGTGAATCCGGAAGAGGTGTTTATATACATGCCGGTCCGGAAATTGGCGTCGCGTCAACCAAGGCATTTACATCCCAGATTACTGTCTTGAGTCTCCTTGCTCTCATGCTTGGGCGAATGCATACTATGTCGTCCTCTGAGGGACGCCAAATAATTAAGGCGCTGGAGGAGATACCTGAACAGATCTCTAAAATCCTTGGGAAGAACGAGGAGATTAAGAAAATATCCGAGAAATGCTGTTACTACAATAATTTTCTATATCTTGGGAGAGGGGCTAATTATCCTGTTGCTTTGGAAGGAGCCCTTAAACTTAAGGAGATATCATATGTGCATGCCGAGGGATACCCGGCTGCAGAAATGAAACATGGTCCTATTGCCTTAATTGATGAAAATATGCCCGTTGTAATTATTTGTCCTCGCGATAACGCCTATCAGAAAATACTGGGCAATATAAACGAGGTTAAGGCGAGGAAGGGTAAAATTATCGCGATAACAAGTGAGGGTAACGAAGAAATTGCTAATATGGCGGATCATGTGATTTTTATTCCTGAAACTCTTGATTTTCTCTATCCTATTCTTTCAATTATTCCACTTCAATTAATAGCGTATCATATTGCTGTTCTTAGAGGATGTCATGTTGATCAGCCAAGGAATCTGGCCAAGAGTGTGACAGTCGAGTGAAGAAAAAGGAGTGGGTGTGTCTTGTCTGGAGGATCGGAATAGTGTCAAATAAATAGGTTTTTTTCTGTTATTATTGTTTTAGGTTTGAAGAAGTTGAATTATTTTGTTACTTTAGGTAGAATAAATTTTAGAGGAAGAGGTAAATATGAAAAAGATTATCAGAACCGAATCTGCACCGGCAGCGATAGGGCCTTATAATCAGGCTGTACTAGCCGGTGATTTTCTTTTTATTTCAGGTCAGCTTGGGATGGATCCTGATGACGGGAAAATGGCGGTTGGCTTATCTAAGCAGGTTGAGATGGCTTTATCTAACCTTAAAGCGGTTGTAGAAGCTGCTGGAGGGGGACTGCATTCCATAGTTAAAACTACGGTAATGCTTCAATCAATGGATGATTTTAAAGAAATGAATAATGTTTATATGAAATATTTCAAGGAAGATCCTCCCGCAAGAGCCGCGTATGAGGTAGCCAGGCTTCCCCTCGGAGCCCTTGTAGAGATTGAAGCTGTCGCGCATATTGGATGATATCATATGGTACTCGATGTGAGTATTGATGTTGTGTAAAATGTGTGTTTGCCGATTGGGTTGGACTTAGTTTTGGCTCCGTTCGATCGTTAACGGATATCTTAAATCAGTTTGCGGGAATGGATGGGTTCTGGTGAATCCCGAGGACTTCAAATCCTTCTGCCGGGTGCTAAAACCACGTGGGGTGGGTTCGATTCCCACACGTTCCCGCCATTAATAGCGGCTGAAAGCGGGGGTTTTTTAGAAGATGAGCAGTTGTTGTACCGAAAGGATTATCACAGAAGAGGGTAAAGTTAAGAATTTGTTTTTTAATGTGTAAGTTGATTTATTTTAAGATGGATATTATGAAATTTTTTTTTATCATAGCTGTGGCTTCCACATTTTTATTAATTAAGCCTTGTAACCTTTTGGCTTTCAATCGGATGTATTCTTCTTCGGTAAATATTGAGGAACATTTGGGTTTTACGGGGGTTGATTCAACAGAGGTTTCCGAGCGGAAAAGCAGCTGGACGATGGAGGAACTAAAAGAGGTGCTTACGAGTGAAACAGGTTATGGCCGTAAGAAGGGGGTTGGATGGAAGGAAAAAAAGAACGCTCGCGTCGCAATGTTATGTGCCCTTGTTTTTCCTGGACTGGGGCAGATGTACAATGAAAGGCCTGTAAAGGCAGCTCTTTCCATGGGATTGGAAACGTGGTATTTAACCCACATACTTATAAATTACCGACTCGAGCGAAGAGAAATGAAGGTTCGGGATAGTTACGACAAATGGGTTGAGAATGAAACAGGAGAAAATTATATTGATTCGAATTGGCGTTATCACAATGCATGGTACAATGAGTATAAAGCACGTAAAATAGACTGGCTCTGGTGGTCTTCGAGCATTGTTGTTGTGCTTGTCTTTGACGCCTATGTTGATGCGCATTTGCATGGGATGGACTTTAAAATAGAGAGTGTTAATGTTAACGGTGGCCCGGGAGTTTCTGTTAGTCTGGATTTTTAGATTTTAACACGGGTGCCGGTAAAAAGATGGATGATAGCTTTGGTTGTATTTAGGAAGTTTAAGAGAAAGGGAGTTATGACAAAAAAAGACGACAAGAAAATTAAAACGAAATCAAAATTCAGAGAATATGTTGAAATTATTGTTACCGCCGTCATTCTGGCTCTGATTGTAAGGACGTTTATTGTTCAGAGTTATCATATACCATCAGGATCTATGAAGGACACGCTTCTTAAGGGAGATTTTCTTTTCGCAAGTAAATTCATTTATGGAGCAAAGGTACCTTTTGTAGATTGGAAATTGCCTGCTGTTAGAGAACCCAGACGGGGTGATGTTGTTATTTTTAAGTTCCCCGGAGACAGAAAAACGGATTATATAAAAAGGTGTATTGCTATAGAGGGTGAAGTAATCAAGGTTAGAGGTAAAAGTGTTTATATTGATGGCAAGAAGCTCGATGAAAATTATACAAAATATATTAGAGGCGGGATAAACGACTATGGCCCTTTCCGCGTGCCTCAGGGCCATATATTTGTACTTGGCGACAATCGTGATAATAGTTACGATTCACGTTTCTGGGGGCCATTGGATAAAAAACTCTTGAGGGGGAATGCCCTTTTTCTCTATTTTTCCATTGATTATGAGAAACACTGGCCGAGGTTCAGTAGAATAGGCGATCTGATCAATTAGCTAAATCCAACCTTCGGCAGTTGTCTGTTGTGGAATCAGGTTTAAGCTCTTTATCGTTGGTGTTTGCGCTTTTTTATTCAATGCCGGTGGAACATATCTGGTTCGTGTACTCAAAACGAATAAAGAAATTTTGGGTGGATATCTCCAATCGCGGTCCAGTATGGTTTTTATTTCTTTTTTTTCGTCTCGCGGCATTCAATTTGCTCTGATTCTAACCATCTGATGCATTTTGTCATCAAGCTTGACATATAGTATAAGAATATTTAACTTTATGCAGACATTTTAGCAGTCAGATATGGAGAGTGCCAACAGTGATTAGCTCAAAAAACATAACTTCCTCTGAATTGGAAATGTTGAACAGGGTTGTCGAATTATATATTCAAATGGGCAAGCCCGTTGGTTCCAAAACCCTGAAAGCAAAATATAAATTGCGGACGAGTACCTCTAA
>JAGHBT010000230.1 GCA_021160845.1 bacterium
GCTTCAACCAATAATGGCTGCACCATACATCAGTTGTCCCGGTAGGGTACTGTTGGGAGAACAACAGGTTTTATCAAAGAACTTATATCTCAGTAAAACAATCACTTAGGCGACCTCGTGTCGCAATAACGTTCGGGCTAAAGTCAGTAGCGGACTTGCAAGTAATTGTCTATCCTCGAGGTCAGAGTAATCCGCAACAACTCTGCCGGAGGGGACGGGAAAATATCGCTATTGAATTTAGCTTTTGTTAACGGCTGGCATTTATTGACTTAATATATGTTTCCGGAGTAAAAACACCTAATTCACTATTTTTATAATCTTTCAAATTCCTTGTTAGAATCAAATCAATCTTTCCACTATTTACGGCTGAAAAATTTTGCAAACTATCCTCAAAGTCCTTAAAACCCGAGTTTAATGCATTTTCAACAACGATTCTATCCATTTGAAGAATTTCTGTGATTTGAAATAGTTGTTTGAGTTTTTTAACTACTTTCTCGTGTTTTGCTGTTTGACGCAGCAAATAGTACATATTGCTGTAAATCAACGGTGTTAAAAATCCATCTATTTTCTTCGATTCGCACATTGACAATATTGCAGTAGAATATTCAACAAAGGGTTCTCTGTTGAAAAAAAAATCTAAAATTACGTCTGAATCAATTAGAACTCTGTCCATTCTATAAGTATTTTTCAGTTAGAGATTTTGTTAATTCCTTTTTATAATCAAAATCCTTTGGAGCTTTAAATGAACCTCTTAATGAATCCACTATTGGAGTTGACTCAACTTTAACAATACCCTCCTCCTTTACAATAACCTTGAAATAGTTTTCAACGATGTCAGATAAGCTACGCCCCTTCCCTTTTGCATAATCTTTAGCCTTTTTAATCAATGTCTGTTCAATTGTAAGTGTCAATTTTGTGTTCATCTTTGTTGTCTTTCTAAATAATCAATCCTTTTACAAAGATATGCATTTTTCGCAAGACGTGCTAATATTGTTAATTTTACACGTGCTTATTGTGTTTTTGCTTGCCGTTAACGTCTGGGCTATGACCTGTGGCCGCCCTAGTTTTGTCCTAATTTTGATAACCGATTAACCGGCCATTGGTTATAGCCTCTTGTTGGCACACGTATTTCATTAGTTTACAAATATTTTTCTGTCCACCATTCCAAGAAAGCATCAATAACAAATCTGTTTCTCGATTGTTTTTCAACAACTTCTATATCACATAATGGAAAAATAAATTTCTTTCTTCCTTTCCTTATTCCTAACAAGATGCCATACATATCTGCGAAATCCTCAATTTTTTTCACGTTTACAATATCTTTCCATTGCAATTCTAAATTTTCTGAGTCTTGAATAGATGCTACGAAAGGAAATGTCAATTCTTTTTCTAAATAGTCTAACCAAATATCCAACTGAATATCAATCTTTTCAGTTGAAATACCATTTAATACTTTTTTCTTAATGTTTTCAATCCGTTCAGAATTTTTCATATTACCATTCACTTTCAATGTTATCCCAGTAATTTTCAACTTCTTCTATCCAATCTGGCTTTTCATCTTTTATTAATTCATTCATTTCAGCCAATTCAATTTTTGAAACTTTCCCAATCTCATTTAGAAATGAATAAAACTTCTTGAAACTTGCAATGTTTTCTTGAATTGTATATTTACTTGCCCAGCTTGCTTTTCTAATAAAAAAGTCGCCAAGAAAACTTCCAATTTGTAAAATGCCTTTTTCAACTGGAATAATTTCATAACGGAGTAAGAAGTCATTTGCATAAAATTCAATATTGTCAATATGATTCTTAATTGTATTTGATTTAAATGATTTAGTTATAAGGTGTTTCTCAAATTCAATTAATAATTTATTGTTATGCGTTTTTGCTTCTTCAATCAGTCTTTCCCATTCTTTATATTCTTTATCGTTCATTGTCTTTCTTTATATGTGTGCCAATTGAGATAGAATAGCGGATTGCTCCACCTATCCCCTCGCAGAACCGGACGTACAGATTTCCCGTATCCGGCTCCTCTGATTTTACGTTTCACTTTCAGTTGCTTAATTTACACATTCCAGTGTACTATTTTAGGCTTTGGCAAAACAAAATGTTTTAGCAATTCCTGATAGCCTTTCCATGTATAACTATTATGCTGACTCCGCTTGTTCAACCAGTATAACCACGTGTGTATCGCTTTTTGATACAAGGTCTTAATATAAAAGAAATTACCTCTTATTCCATAATACTGATATAATCCCCGAAGTTTTGAACAGAGCATTCGGTACTGCTCTTTTAGGCACTTATGCCGGTTGTACTTGCAGCTATCCTGAATTTTCCGGATAGCTTTATGCAGCCCCTTTTTCCCTGTTCTACGTTTGATAATGTTATTACCTCTCTGGCTTTTTGTCCAATAATGTGTAAATCCAAGAAAAATAAACGTTGACCTTTTACCTGTGGTCTCTGGCGCAAATTCAAACAGATGGCTCTTCACAGGATGAATCGTCAAACCATATTTCCCCATTCTTTTTGGTAAGGTTTGCATCACTCGACGGGCATCTTCTTCGTATTCGAAACCGATAACAATGTCATCTGCATATCTGATAATGAAACACTCTCCCTTTAATAGGGGACGAATGATTTTGTCCATCCACCGGTCAAGTACATAGTGCATATACACGTTACACATCAACGGAGAAATGATATTCCCCTGCGGTGTGCCTTTTGTATTGCGCTGCATACTTTTGCCATCTACAACTCCTGCTCTTAACCATTGATTTATTAAGCGCATGATGTTTTTATCTTTTATCCTGCGTGTTAATAATTCCCTGAGTATTCCGTGGTCGAAGTTATCAAAACAGCCTTGGATATCGGCATCAAGTACCCATCTCATTTTCCGCCTCATGCATTGTTCTCTTAATTTCTTCAATGCTTGATGAGCGGAATGCTTTGGGCGAAAGCCATAGGAAAAGTCATGGAAATCCTGTTCATAGATCAGATTCAGAATATCTGTCACTGCCCGTTGAACAATCTTATCTTCTATGCAACTTATCCCTAACGGACGTTGCTTCCCTTTCCCTTTGTCTATCCATACCCGGCGGATGTCGGGGGCTTGGTACGTTTTATCTCGTAAGCGCTTATGCAAGCTTGCAATATTGCCTTCAAGATTTTTACTGTAATCATACCAGCCTACTCCGTCAAGCCCTTTTGCCGCTGTCTTCCTTAACTTTTTGAAACTCTCCAGGAGGTACTCTTCTGTCAGGTAATGTGCCAGTGAGGTAAATGCCTCTTCTGGATTCTCTCGTGCTTTTCGTGCTATCCAACCAAATTTTGTTTCCCGTGTAGTTCGTTCACTGTGTAATGACATGGTTTCTTTTAGTTGGTTCGTAAAATCAGGCCTCAAACCCCCTTCCCTACAGTGGCTCGCTCTGAATGCACTTCGCCACCTACACGCGGTACTATGGGGAGACTATGACTTCCGCTTGTCGTCTCTTTGGCTCCGGTTTTCCCTCGCCAAAAATACCTTTACACTGCACTCTTTTCTTGTCGCATTGCAAATGTGAATGCAGGTACATTTGCTGCCTGGTGTTGTTCGGTTGATGGCACACCAAAACCATCCTCTTGTAAGGAACAAGACGGATCTCCCAAGTTCCGAAGATTTCCCTGTGTGAACATGCCCTGCTCTATGACCCCGGTGGTTCGATAGTATTTACCGCTGTTTATTCCTATCATTGCTGCCTTCCGGATAACCGTAATCCGTCGGCTTTACCACAACTTAATACACTATTTCGGGGCTCGATTACACAGCCTGCTCACTCGATTGCCGGATACTTTTCTGCTATCCTCTCGGACTCGCCCATCCGGTTCTCTACCATCCTGCCAGCGGGCTTTGGATGATCCCGCTTTTCATCGGGATGAAAATCATCAACTAATTTCAATGAACTTCTGCTCACTTCCCAAAGTTTTCGGCTTGCAAAGTAGTTACCATACAAACGGCCTACTTCTCTTGGCGTACACGGTTACGTGTATGAAAAGTAGGCGGTTGCGGACGTTTTCCCTATCAAGTTACACAAAAGTTGAAGCGAGCTACAACCCTTGAATAACCTACAAATCCGTCTATTTTTTATACACGATGTTGAACTAAATCCCTACAGGATAGCTTTTAAAAGTGTTTTTATATCAGTTAGTATAGTAAAATAGCAATCAGTTTTAATGTAATGAAGATTCTCATTATTCATTCTCTTCCAAATTTAACAATTTGTCCTATCAAAATTCATATATTTGCCTTAAACAGTTCTCATTAGTACAATACCCAAGAACACCTTAACTCTTTAACATTCAAAAAGAAGCGAGTGAAAAACCGTCGATAAGCACATAGAACGAAAATCTTGCAATATTACCTTGATGTAGTTCAACATCGACTCCTCACTGGGCCCTGCGGACCGCTCAGAGTCCTATTTATTAC
>JAGHBT010000329.1 GCA_021160845.1 bacterium
AGCCTCGAGGATACACTTATAAATATTCATAGTCTCAGTGGCAAAGAGGGGAAAGACGGTGAATTCAATTGTTTTGGAACGATAGCAATGAGGAAATGGAAACTGGTTGATTACAATTTGACCTTAGATTTAAATAGATTTTTGATCGTTAGTATCAAGGACATTCTGGCGATTGTAACGGGAAAGGTGTCCATAGGCGCTAAAAGAATAGATGGTGCAGTGATTCCTTCACTGCTTGGTGATCTTAAAGTTAATAAAGTTGAGTTATACTATGATCTTGGTGGAATGGGGAATGGGAAGAATGGAACGGTCATGAGTACTCCGTCATGGGTAGCGGAAATCAATCTGGATATGGAGGGGGAAGCGCGAATTCGCACTTCCGACGCTAATGTTGAATTTCTTGGAGATGTTGTTCTGTATCATAATAGAAAAGGAACATATTTAAGAGGAACTCTGACATTGCACAGAGGATGGTATAATATTTACAACAACAAGTTCCGCGTAAATTCGGGAACTCTGGTGTTTGCCCAGGCGGGAACAACCAGGCCTATAGTGAATATTGAAGCTGAAACATTTGATCCTGAAGGAAAAAGGATTTATTTAACTGTTCTGTGGGACGAAAACGATCCTCAGCCCAGGTTGTCACTTCACCATGAGGAAAGCGGGTATAGTCAAACGGATATTTGGAAGATGCTTGGAGGCGGGATTGTGGGATCTCAGGATGGGGATGGAGCCGGATGGGATGCTCTTGGAACAATGCAGAATCTTGCTACTAATTATTTTGAAAATATCCTAAATTCTCAGATGGAGGGATTTACTGTTTCTCTTGAG
Source organism: bacterium (assembly GCA_021160845.1). Lineage (GTDB taxonomy): Bacteria > Krumholzibacteriota > Krumholzibacteriia > Krumholzibacteriales > WJIX01 > JAGHBT01. Next base: position 832 of record JAGHBT010000329.1, read on the forward strand.
CAGAGCAACAAAGCTCAAAACTCGGGGAGCATGGTGGGAGAGAAAGAAACAATGATTGCTGTTGGTAAATATCTATCTCAGGGATTGTATGTTAAATATAAACAGGGGCTGTCAGTTTTTAACGAACGCAATTTTGAAGTTGAATATAGGATTAGCAGTCTCTTTTTAATACGTTCGGAATATATGCATTCAGATAGAGTTTTCCTGGGTGAGAGCCGAAGGAACAGTGATGAAGTTAATTTTGATGTTAAAATGAGATGGGAATTTTGAGTAATCAGTTTCAATGAAGGGTTGAGGTTACATGGAATGAATATAAAATCTCTTTATAAGTCGGTTATTTTGTTTCTATCCATTCTGATAATATCAGCCTATAATGGAGAAGTCTGCGCTCAGTCATGGGGTTTTGGAAAGAACAAGGTTCAATACACCGATTTTGAATGGCAGGTCCTGAAAACGCCTCATTTTGATATTCATTTTAGTGAAGGGTACTTAGATTTAGCCGGACGTTCAGGGGCGATGCTTGAAGACGGATATAGGGATGTTTCCCGGAGGCTAGAACATAATATTCAGAAGAGAATCCCTGTTATTATCTATGGAAGCCATTCGGCTTTCCAGCAAACCAATACGACATGGAGTTTGATTCCGGAAGGTGTTCAGGCCTTTGCAGAACCTAATAGGGGGCGAATTGTAATTCATTTTAGCGGTTCAAACAGAGATTACAGGAATACCGCAGTACATGAGCTAATCCATATTTTTGAGTTCGATATTATTTACGGCAATCTATTACAATCTGTTTTCTCAAGGAGTATGCTTTTTCGTATTCCTCTCTGGTTAGCGGAGGGCTGTTCTGAATACTATTCAAAGGGGTATGATGACGAGGCCGAGATGTTTATGCGTGATGCGGCAATCTTTGATTATCTCCCGAGAAATCTTGATTATACCGGTGGGTACATGGTTTACAAAGCGGGCCAATCTGTTATTGACTATATTGTAAGGACTTATGGTCAACGAAAAATGGTTGACATAATGAACCGTCTTGGAACGACGCGATCTATTGAGCGTGCCCTGAATGAAACGATAGGATTATCTACAGAGGATTTGACTCGTAATTGGGCTAAGAGTGTAAGACGTAGGTACTGGCCATTCTATGCCGATAAGATGGATCCGGAAGAATATGGTAGAAGGCTTACCGATCATAAAAAGAACCACTATTATAGGAATGTTAAACCGATAATCTCTCCTGATGGAGAAAACATAGTTTACTATTCAGACCGTGAGGGGCTTGATGGTATCTACCTAATGAACGCTGTAACAGGAGAAATTGAAAAAACTTTGATAAAGGGACAAATGTCTGAAGAGTTCGAATCCTTACGAATTATAAAATCTAATCTGGCGATTAGCCCGAAGGGCGATAAGATCGCGTTTGTAGCAAAATCGAATGGGTTCGACAAGTTGTTCCTGATGGGAATCCCCGGCAAGGAGATTGTTAACAAAATCAAAATCCCTCTTGATTTCTTCTATAGTCCTTCATGGTCACCAGGGGGAGACACGATTGCGTTTGTTGGTGTAACAGGAGGCCAAACGGATCTTTATCTATATAGAATTAGCGATGGGCGCCTTGATAGATTAACGCGTGATGTTGAAGATGAAAAGGATCCCTCGTGGTTTCCAGATGGTAAAAAGTTGGTATATTGCAGATCTCCCAGGGTTGTTCCTAACCCCGAATACGGTGAAGCTGGTAATGAGATGGATATTACAAAAATAAATATCGACTATTTTCATACGAAAATAAAAAAAGGATTGTCCAGTAGCGATGTTTGGAGTGTTGAGATAGCTACGGGTGTTAAGAAAAGAATCTTTGAGACAAAAGGGGATGATAGTTCTCCAATAATTGTAGATGGCGGCAAGGAAATTGTGTTTGCCTCCAATGAGATTGGAATATGGAATCTTTACAGGGGTAGCGTCGAGCTTGGGAAGTATTACCGGTTTACAG
>JAGHBT010000103.1 GCA_021160845.1 bacterium
ATCTGCCAAGCATCCCATTAGCTCCGGTCACAAATATTTTCGCCAAGTCTTATTCTCCTTCTGAATTTTAACCGTCTTTACGTTCCCATTTGTATGGAATATCGTTATTATGAGGATGAATTCTGTGCTCATCAGGATTTTCATAATCGTATGGTTCGGTGACTGTGTTTATTATTATTGCTTCAGTATTACTTATGCCTTTAAATCCATGGCAAACTCCGGGTGGTATCGTTACACGAATGGGATTGTGCTGGCCTACGAAAAATTCATTGACTTCACCGTGAGTTGGAGAGTCATCTCTGTTATCATAAAGAACTATCTTTACCATTCCAATAATTGCCGTCATATAGTCGGTCTGCTTGTGGTGATAATGCCACCCCTTAACAACACCCGGATGGCAGGTCGTCATATAAACCTGACCGAATTTTGTAAAATCTTTATCGTCTGCTCTGAGAATTTCCATCAGGCGTCCTCGCTCATCGGGGATAACCCTTAGTTTCTTAACATTTACTCCATCAATCATCTCATCTCCTTCATTCGGAATTAATATTTTATTCAGTGATAAATACTAACTTTAAATTCTGATTGTGTCAAGAATGCCGTCCCATTAAAATAGATGAATATTTTGTTTATTTCATGGTGGATTCAACCAATAAGTGCAACTAATCGCGTTGGAGCAACTAAGTTATGTTCTATTTAGTAATGGATTCTTACTGTCCTCACATTATACTATACAAATAAAGCATTAATTGTTAATAGAGGGTAGAATATTTTTCTTAAAGATGCTATAATAAATAGAACATATGTGCGATTTATTAAAGTTATGACAAACAAAATTAAAGGAACGGAAAAACATGGATAATATCCCTTTTTTTAGTCTGGGTGAAGCGACAATGAAACTTCGCAAGGAAATTGACGAAGCAATAGCTGAAGTAATAGATAACACTTCATTTGTACTCGGACCTGCGTTAGAAAATTTTGAACGAACCTTCGCGAACTACTGTGGCGTAGATTATTGTGCTGGAATAAGCAGCGGGACTGCCGCACTTCATATGGCCCTTTTGGGATATGGCATTGGAATTGGAGACGAAGTAATAACAGTTCCTAACACATTTATTGCGACAGTTGAAGCAATAGCCATGACAGGTGCTAAACCGGTTCTGGTCGATGTTCTTGAAGATACCGCATTGATCGATCCTACTAAATTGGAAGATGCTGTTACATCTAAAACAAAAGCTATTATACCGGTACACCTCTTTGGACAGTGTTGTGACATGGATCCTATTATTACAGTAGCTGAAAAACATGGTCTAAAAGTTATAGAGGATTCGTGCCAGGCTCATGGCGCTGAATATAAAGGGAAAAAGGCTGGCTCTCTTGGAGATGTCGCGGCATTTTCCTTTTATCCCAGTAAAAATCTTGGCGCTTTTGGCGAGGGGGGAGCGATAACTTCTAACGACGAGGATTTTATAGCTAAGATAAAGGGTATAAGGCACCACGGCCAACTTAGAAAAAACGAACATTCGATTCTCGGATACAACTATCGACTCCACACGATCCAGGCGGCTATCCTGAAAGTTAAGCTTAAATATCTTGATGAAGCTAATTCAAAACGTAGAAATCTAGCCGAGCGATATAGAAACAATCTCGAGAAACTCCCTTTTTGGTCTCAATCTGAGCAGGAAGGATGTAAGGCTGTTTACCATCTCTTTCCTGTAGCGTGTTCGAATAAATCAGAAGTGACTGAGGCTCTTGATAGAGCTCATATCGGGTGGGGGGAACATTATCCGGTTCCCGTACATCTTCAACCGGTTTTTTCATACCTTGAGTATGAGAAGGGCTCGTTCCCCATTTCAGAAAAGTTAATGAAAACAAGTTTGACATTACCAATGTTTCCGGAATTAAAATTGTCACAGGTTGATGAAGTATGTAAAGTTTTGGAAAGTGTCGCTTCCTGGAATTGACATTATTTTTAAATGCGGGGGGATAAGTATAGATACTTGATAATTTGGTTACAGAAATTGAAATAGGATGTTATTAAAATGAAGCAAAATTCCTTGACATTACATGACATCAGAAAATCACATTTCTCTGAAAGCCATCAGAGAAAGTTTGATAATATTGACATAAAAAGAATGAGTTTGTGTCAGCAAATATTGAAACGTGTAGCGGATATATTGATTTCTATTTTTGTACTTGCCGCTGGATTACCTTTTTTCCTTGCAATTTTCATTATTATTAGATTAACGTCAAGTGGCCCCGGGTTTTTTAAACAGGAACGCGTAGGGAAGGATGGGAAAGTTTTTATATTTATGAAGTTAAGAACGATGAAAGTTAACTCTGACGATTCCCAGCATAAGGAATTTTGCAAGCATTTTATACAGGAGGATAATTTCGGATTAACTGTTGAAAACAAAGGTGATAAGGTATACAAAATGGTGAATGATCAGCGTATTACGGGGGTTGGAAGGTTTTTAAGAAAGAGCGGATTGGACGAGCTTCCACAATTTATTAATATACTTAAAGGAGAAATGACCTTGGTGGGACCGAGACCGCCTCTGAAGTATGAGTACAAATATTACGAGGATTGGCATAAACAAAGACTTAAGGTTAAACCCGGGCTTACCGGGCTGTGGCAAGTAAGTGGAAGAAGTCAGGTTTCTTTTCATGAAATGGTAATGCTTGATCTTTATTATATTGAAAATTGGTCGTTAATGATGGATTTCAAAATTACTTTGAAAACGATACCAGTCATGTTTACTGGTTCGGGCGGTTATTAATCCAGTCGGATGGATTGGAGGCATTTTGTTAACAATTGGAATAATAGGCTGTGGGTACTGGGGACCTAATCTTATTAGAAACTTTTTTAACCTTGAAGATGTGAGGGTAAAGATATGTTCTGATCTGTTGGAAAAAAGGTTAAATCATATGAAACATATCTATCCAACAACTGAAATTAGCAAAGATTACAAAGATATCATGAATGATCCGGAAATCGATGCTGTCGTTGTAGCAACGCCTGTATCAACTCATTTTAGATTTGCAGAGGAAGCCCTTAACGCCGGTAAGCATGTTTTTTGTGAAAAACCACTCACAGATAAAATTGAGGATGGTATAAAACTTGTCAAACTTGCGGAGAGAAAAGGCCTCACACTGCTCGTAGGACACACTTTTGTATATACTGCAGCTGTAAATAAGATCAAGGAACTTATTGATTCCGGTGAATTAGGAGAAATATATTATATAGCCTCTTCCAGACTTAATCTTGGACTCTTTCAAAAAGATATCAATGTAATATGGGATCTTGCCCCTCATGATATTTCCATAATGAACTATGTTCTTGGTTCCGTACCGATTGCTGTTTCTTCATCGGGGTTTTCTTATATACGGTCCGGCATTGAAGATGTTGGTTTTCTAACACTTCGTTATCCGGACTCTATTATTGCAAATCTTCACGTGTCGTGGTTAAACCCGAATAAAATAAGAACAACAACAGTAGTCGGCAGCAAAAAAATGCTGGTATATGACGACATTTCAAGTCTGGAGAAAATTCGTATTTATGATAAAGGGGTTGATGTTATTCCCCATTATGACACTTTTGGAGAATTCCATTTGTCCTACAGGTATGGAGATATAGATATACCGAAACTTGCAGACGCCGAACCGCTTAAAGTGGAATGTCAACACTTTGTTGATTGTATCAACAAGAAAGCCGTTCCACGAAGTAGCGGTAGGGACGGACTTAAAGTAATGCTGGTACTGGATAGCGCGGGAAAGTCAATCCGGCAAGGAAATAAAGAAATCAAAATCGAATATCCCGATTTGTTTGATGATCCAGCGTAAAAGTTAGGAATTCCTTTGTCGATATCTGAAAATATTCAAATAGGTAAAGGTATTTTGTCCGATATAAATGTAATAATCGGTTACCTTTCACTAAGGAGCGGTGTTAGTGACAAACTGATTATTGGAGATGGCGCGCGCGTTAGAAGTGGAACTGTAATATACGCGGGTTCAAGTATAGGCAAGGGGCTTGAGACCGGTCATAATGTTGTGATACGCGAACAAAATGAAATTGGTAACAACTTCTCTATATGGAATAATTCTGTTATAGATTACGGATGCACGATTGGAAACGGGGTAAAGATCCACTGCAATATTTATGTTGCTCAATTTACGGTAGTTGAAGATGGGGTTTTTATGGCACCTGGAGTTACTATTTCAAATGATATACATCCGGGATGCCCTGAATCAAATGAATGTATGCGTGGTCCAATATTAAAAAAAGGTTGCCGTCTTGGAGTAAATGTCACGGTTGTACCCTATGTTACTATCGGAGAAGAAACACTTATCGGCGCGGGTTCTGTTGTTACAAAGGATATACCGGCAGGCGTTCTTGCATATGGTAATCCCGCGAGAGTCCACGCAAAACTATCTGATCTTGTCTGTAAAACCGGACGAAGAGAAGCACCCTATCGTTAGAGGTCCCCATTGATGGCAAATTCTTTAGATAGCAAGAAGATTTTTATTCTTGTTTCCTCTCTTGTTACAGGTGGAGCGGAAGTTGTAGTAAGGACTATCGCAAATGGCCTCTCGGCCTCAAGGTTTGATATTCATATACTGTGTCTTTACAAACCCGGAAGGATTGGCCGGGAATTAATCGATTCGGGATTTAATGTTACATCGGGTATCTCTTCGTGCAAGTTTGATCCTTGTACCTTTTTCCGTTTGTTCAATATATTTTCCAAAAACAAAGACGCGGTTCTTTTATCGCTTGATCACCATAATGCTATATTCTGGGGCGCGATTGCAGCTAAAGCCGCGGGGTTGAAAAACAGAATACTATCTGTGCATTCAACCTTTTTAGGAGGGATACGATGCTCAAATATACAAGGGTCGAAAAACAGAATACTATCTGTGCATTCAACCAGGTTTTTGGTAAGTAAGAAGACTTTCAAATTTACTGACAGGCTTGTTATGCCCTTATATAAAAATGTAGTTGCTTTGTCTAAAATGCACGCACGATATTTGGCAGAAGAGGAGAAAGTTGACAAACGACAATTAGCAATTATAAATAACGGTGTAAATGCTAATAAATTTTATCCCTCAGATTCTGAAGAATCAAGAAGAAAATCAAAAAGGAAACTTTCAATTCCGGAAGGTAATACTACGGTAACTATTGTCGCTGCTCTGAGGCCGGAGAAGAATCATGATATGTTTCTTGATGCTGCTTTATTAGTTGCGGAAAAGAGGAAGAATATTACTTTCTTAATTGTAGGTGAGGGTGAGGAAAAGGCCAGACTGCAGACTGTAGTAAATAAAAATTTACTTGAAGACAGAGTGATTTTTATGGGCAACAGGAATGATATTCCGGAAATACTTTCAGCGACTGATATTTCCGTACTTTCTTCAGTATGGGAGATATTTCCAGTGACAGTGTTAGAGGCAATGGCAGCCGGTTTGCCCGTTATATCCACAGATGTCGGCTCTCTTTCGGAAATAATCAGGAATGATGAGGAGGGAATACTGATCCCGCCTGAAGACTCGGCGGCTCTGGCAAAAGCTATCGAAAGATTAGCGGATAATAAAGAAATCCGTCTGGATATGGGGAAAAGAGCAAGAAAAAAAGTTTTAGAAAAATTCTCCACAGAGAGAATGTTAAGCCAATACGTGAAGCTGTTTGAAAAAACCCTGGATTTGGCGCCGCACTGAATATAGGGGAAAAAGAGATATTCTTCGAGCCTTGACTTTGACAGGAAGAGAAAATTCTAATTGAAAATTGCAATGATAGGATCAAAAGGAATCCCCGCTTTATTTGGGGGAATTGAGCGTCATGTGGAAGAAATCAGCGTTAGACTCGCTCGAAAAGGGCACAGCGTAACTGTTTTTGGGAGGAAGTCTTTTTGCCAGAATGGAAAATACCACCATGTTAATATACGTGTTTTGCCTTCAATCCAAACAAAGAATCTCGATACTGCAACAAATTCGTTTTATTCGACCTTCGTGGCAATATCCGGCTCTTTTGATATAATTCATTACCATGGTATAGGCCCATCCATTTTCACTCCCCTGGCAAAAATAAGCAGCAAAAAGATTGTTTCAACAATACACGCTCCCGATTACAAACAGGTAAAATGGGGAATGTTTGCCAGTTATGTTCTAAAAATGGGTGAAAAACAGGCTGTATTGAGATCCGACGCGGTAATTGCAGTTTCAAAACTTATGTCGCAGCAACTTTACAAAAAATACGGCAAAGAAATTCATTACATTCCAAACGGAGCTAATATTTATAATAGGGGTGAGTTTCCCCTTCAGAAAGAATTTGGACTGGAAGAAGGAGGTTATATTCTAGCCGTAGGTAGGTTTATTGTAGAAAAAGGATTTCACACCCTCATTAAGGCCTTTAGGAAAATTAATACAGAGAAAAAACTTGTCATTGTCGGTAACAAATGCGATACCGATGAATATACAAAAATGCTGACAAAAATGGCACAGGATAAAGTTATATTTACCGGATTTTTATCTGGAATGAGGCTGAACAGGCTTTATGCTAACTCCTTTCTATATGTTTTACCTTCTTTAGTAGAAGGTTTGCCTATTTCTCTAATTGAGGCTATGAGTTTCGCGAACCCCGTACTTGTTAGTGATATCCCTGAAAACTTGGAGGTAATCGGGAATATGGATGTTACCTTTAGAAGAGATGATGTAGGGGATCTAAAGAAAAAATTGGAAAAAATGCTGAAACTTAATAATGGACAAAGGGAAGAAATAGGGAACAGGTGTTTGGAAAAGGTTAAAGAATGTTATGATTGGGGTTTAATAACAGACAAACTGGAAAAAGTCTATCTGAAATTAAAGAAATGATTGTAACATCAATATATATTGCATATCTTGTCTTAAGCATAACGTCATTGCGATTGTCCTTATCAAAGTATTAACCTTTGATATACAGATGCGAAACTTAGAAAAGGGGTGAGAGGTTAGTGCCAAAAAAAGAAAGGGTTTTTTGTTTTGTTCTTCTATTACTTATTTATTTGCTTGATTTCGGCTGTGCCAGCAAACAAATAACTAAAACAGTTGATATTAGTGACGATGTTGGAAAGAATTTTGCAGACAAAGATAGTGTAAATGTTACCAAAGCAACTCAGGAACAAGAAACTGAAAAGAATATATACGATATTGAAAAAGAGTTGCCTGAAAACAGAGTGTTGGAGGATTTTGAGGGTATTGAAGAAAAAATGCCGTTTGCGACTCCTGATTCATTCTATGTCGAGGATATTACAAAAGACAGAAGTAGAAGAAGCGATTATTCAATAGGTTTTAGAGTGCAGATTTTCGCGTCCTCCAATCTTGAAAAAGCAAAAGAAATAAAAAAACAAATAGAGAGCAAAATGTCTATGAAGGTTTACATTGAATTTGACGATGATATGTACAAGGTAAGGATTGGTAATTTCAACTCCAGAAAAGACGCATCAGAGACAAGAAAAACTCTGACTTCACTCTTTCCTGACTGTTGGATTGCTGAAACTACTATAAAAAAATGACATCGCTTTACAAAGGAGCATAATCCTATGCCTGAATTAAGGAAAAGTCCCATTCTCAAAAGATGGGTTATTATTTCTACGGAACGAGGTAAAAGACCTATTGATTTTAAGGTTACCAGAGAAGAAATACATGGAGGATTTTGCCCATTCTGTGAAGGAAATGAAAGTAAAACTCCACCTGAAGTTCTTGCCTATCGAGATCCTACGACCAAGCCAAATTCGCCTGGTTGGACAGTTAGGGTAGTACCAAATAAATTTCCCGCTTTGCAAATAGAGGGGGATTTGAACAAACATGGTGATGGGATATACGATATGATGCAAGGTATAGGCGCACACGAAGTGATTATTGAATCTCCCGACCATGAAACAAATATTCAATATCTAAGCAACGACCACATTGGGAGTATTTTTTGGGCTATTCGTGAGAGAATGCTTGATTTAAAAAAAGATTCCAGATTTAGGTATATTCTGGTTTTTAAGAATTGGGGCAAGGAAGCGGGAGCGTCTCTCGCGCATTCACATATGCAAATTATTGCTACTCCTATCATTCCCAAGAGGGTCATTGAAGAAATGGATGGAGCAAAAGCACATTATGATTTAAAGGAACGCTGTATATTCTGTGACATTATAAATCAGGAATTAAAGGACAAAAAACGTGTTGTGCATCAAAACGAACATTTTATCGCTTTTTCTCCATTTGCCGCCAGATTCCCTTTTGAAACATGGGTCTTACCCTTAAAGCATATATCAGTTTATGAAACCACAGATGTTGAATTGCTTCCTTCATTGGTAGACATAATGAAGACAGTCCTTTTGAAACTGGACAAAACCCTGCTCAAACCCCCCTTTAATTTTATTATTCATACTTCGCCTTGCAATGGAGGGGATCTTCCCTATTATCACTGGCATATTGAAATAATTCCGAAACTTACCAAGATTGCAGGTTTTGAATGGGGGAGTGGTTTCTACATTAATCCAACTTCGCCTGAAGATGCAGCTGAAGAATTACGTAATGCAAAAATAACCAATGAAGATTTAATGAATCTCAAGGAGACTGAAAAGGAGACTATGTGAAGCAACCAGAACTCGATGTTATTATTGTATCTCCCGAACTAGTGCCATTTTCCAAGGTTGGCGGGCTTGCCGACGTAATTGGAGCTTTGCCTGACAAAATAGCATCTAAAGGCTGTAATACTACCATATTTACACCATTATACAAAAGTATTGACCGGAAAAAATTTAATATCAAAAAGGAGAAATTAAGAAATCTCAATGTATCTGTTGCAGGCGAGAAAAGGAATGTTCAGATATTTTCAGCTAAAAAACCCGGAACGGATATTAACGTCTACTTCATATATAATCAGGAATATTATGATAGAGATGGCATATATACTCTGCCGGAGACAGGTGAAGCCTTCGAGGATGAAGAGGAAAGGACAATATTTTTCAACCGAGCTGTCATCGCCGCTATCAAGAAACTTGATATTTATCCAGATGTTATTCACTGCAACGATTTTCATTCTGGGCTTATAGCACCTCTTATTTTATTGGAAGAATCCGGCGACAAACATTTCAAGGGTACTGGGATTGTTTTTAGCATACACAATCTTGCCTATCAGGGTAATTATGACGCTAACTTTATCATAAAAGCCGAGCTGGATCCGGGACTTTTATATCCAATGAGTCCCTTTGAATACTATGGAGGAGTCAATATTATGAAGACCGGAATAATCTATTCCGATTTAATCAGCACAGTGAGTCCGACCTACGCCGAAGAGATTACGCTATCGAACCAATACGGCCATGGGATGGAGGGAATATTACGGGAAAGAAGGAAAGATGTTATCGGTATTCTGAATGGAATTGATAACGATATATGGAATCCTGAAACAGATAATCTGCTTGACTATAACTATTCAGCACAAAAACTGGATGGCAGGATAAAAAACCGCACTGCACTTCTTGAAGAGTTTAACTTACCGAATAACAAGAAGAGTCCCGTTATAGGCATTGTTTCCAGGCTTGTAGACCAAAAGGGGTTTGATATTCTCGCTGAAGCAATGGATGAAATCATGAAACTGGATATTAAATTGGTTATACTTGGCACTGGGCAGGAAAAATACCATAAACAATACAACGGTATACAAAAGAAATACCCCTCAAAACTAAGCTTAAAATATGAATATAACAACAAACTTGCGCATTTAATCGAGGCAGGCAGCGACTTCTTTTTAATGCCTTCCAGGTATGAACCATGCGGACTTAATCAGATGTACAGCCTAAGATATGGAAGCATTCCTATAGTGCGCGCGACAGGGGGATTAAAGGATACTATCAACAATCTTTCTTCCAATGGAGGAAGGGGAAACGGGTTTGTCTTTGAAGATTATAGCGCCATTGCTTTAATCAAGGTTATTAAAAGAGCTGTAGCATTCTTTAAAAATGGCAAGGCAATAGCGACGGTACGTAAACGGATAATGAAAGAAGATCATTCATGGAATAAGTCAGCTGCTGAATATGTTGCTATGTATAAAGATGCTGCTTCAAGAAATAGAATGAAGTTGACAAAGCAGTTACGCGCGTAATATAATGAACAAAGTGAGCGGGAATAGCTCAGTTGGTAGAGCGCAACCTTGCCAAGGTTGAGGTCGCGAGTTCGAACCTCGTTTCCCGCTCCATCTTATTATGAGGCGGCATAGCCAAGTGGCTAAGGCAACGGTTTGCAAAACCGTCATCCACCGGTTCGAATCCGGTTGCCGCCTTACCTGTTTATTATCAACTATTCAGTAAATACCTTCGATCGCATAAACCGTTCTCTAGAAACCGCATAAATATATTTTTGCAACTTGATATTCAAATAAAAAGTTGATATGATGAGGGACAATTAGAATTGGAAACTCAATATATTGATATGTCTACTCATTATAACAAAACCTATTCGAAGCCTGCTATAAAGAAAATTGGACATTCGAAGAATAGTAATTAGAGAGAGTAATGTTGGCATATCGAAAAGATTAGGTGACTACTATTTTGGTTAATCGAGAAAAAATTGTTGTTCTAGTCGACGTTGATGGGACATTGGCTTCTAGATACCACGGAGGAGTGAGGAAAATACGCCCCAGCACGTTAGATGCGCTACGGGCACTCTCAGAGTACGCCGAAGTGTTTCTTTGGTCGATTGCCGGTTCCGAAAATGGACAAAGATTACTCGAGGAATTCCCAGAATTGGAAGATTATGTTTCTGGTTCATATGGAAAAAGGAATTTCCCAAAGGATAAATTCGACAAGGTCTATTGCATCGACGATGAAGAAATTGACGAAGAAGTGCTTTCTGAGAATCACATAATTTTAAACGACTCATACGATGGTGGAGAGGACAATGGACTGTTATTAAAAGCTGTGAAGCTTATTATAAATTGGATTGTTAACGATGGGGTGTAGAATCTGTTTCGACAGTAATGAGGGAGGTTACTGGTGTGATTCTGCAAATTATTTATTATAAAGAGCTTGATGCTTAGTGTTTTCTTGACTATGTTATAAAAGTATTAATTCACATGATTTAAATAATGTAATGAATGATTCGTTGTTTTCGATATAATCAACTCTTGTCTAATAATGTGATAAATATGGAGATATAAATGAAAATTCCCAAACTTCGGATTGGAAATTTAATTGCTGAAATTCCTATTATTCAAGGCGGAATGGGTGTTAGGGTTTCTCTTTCTCCTCTAGCAGCGGCAGTAGCGAATCAAGGGGGAATCGGCACGATTTCCAGTATTGGTTTAGGCGACATCAAAGCTTCGGCAAATGAATATGTAAGAACGGCAAGAGAAGCATTGGCAAATGAGATCCGAAAAGCTCGAAGTTTGACGAATGGACACCTCGCGGTAAACTTCATGGGCGTGCTCACCAACATAAATGATCTTATTAGGGTTTCTGTACAAGAAGGAATTAAAATGATCGTATTTGGTGCCGGATTGCCAACTAAACTTCCGGTTTTAGTTCCAGACCCCAGTGTAAGCCTTGTTCCTATAGTCAGTTGTGCCAGAGCTGCGAAAATAATTCTGCGAATGTGGGACAGACGATATGGAAGAATCACCGATGGATTTATTCTCGAAGGACCCCTTGCGGGAGGGCATCTTGGATTTTCAGTAGAACAGTTGAAACATCCTGAAGACTACTCTCTTGAAAAACTTCTGCCTGAAGTCCTGGAAGTTATTAAACCCTTTGAAGACAAATATGGAAAGAAAATTCCTGTTATTACCGCAGGCGGCATTTATGACGGAAAAGATATTGCACGAATGCTTTCTCTTGGCGCTTCGGGTGTTCAGATGGGAACCCGTTTTGTCTGTACTGAAGAGTGTAGTGTCTCTCAGGAATTCAAGCAAGCTTACCTGGACGTAAAAAAAGAAGATATCATTATTACTAAAAGCCCTGTTGGTATGCCTGGACGGGCGATAAATAACCGTTTTTTAAAAGACCTTGAAATAAAAGGAAAGATGAAAATAAGTTGCCCCTATAAATGTCTTACGGTCTGTAAAGCTGACACTTCGAAATATTGCATCGCACTTGCTCTTTTGAATTCCTATTTTGGCGATTTGGACCATGGCCTCATTTTCTGCGGACAGAACGCGTATCGTGTTAATAAAATTTATACAGTCAAGGAACTTATCAAGCTGCTTCTCGACGAGTTGAAAGAAGCATAAGAATACTCTATCAGTTCTAATGTTGGAAAAATTATGAGATTTGATTTACTTAAAGCTGTGGTCCTAATTTTGTGTTTTGCAGTTGCATCTTGTTCATCAAAAATAGAATCAGATCATCCATCAGAATACATCCTTAACAAACATCAACAATTTAGCTCATACACAGATCCTGGCGAGTTTGCGTACCTCTACAATGAATTGCCTGATTCTTTGGACAGTTTGTGTGCTATTGTTAAGAAACAATTAATTCATCCCTTCGATGTTGGAAATTTTTCTAGTGAAATAACTAAAGATAGAAAAGATGAAGATCATCTTTTTCCCACCGTAACACTAATGCTTGAGGAGTTATTGAAACGAGATAAGAAAGGGCTTGTGGCATCGCGGAAGCCGGAAGACAGACTGGTTGTATCTTCAGCTCATCATGCTATGTTGTTTAGTTCTATATTACGTTATCGTGGAATTCCAGTACGAATCCGTTCCGGATTTGCAAAATATATTGGTAATAAAAGAGATTTGCGTGTGAGTCAAATAATCTGTGAAGTCTGGGATAGTAAACATAATAAATGGATTCTCGTAGACCCAGACAGACAAAAAATAGATTTGTCTCCTAATCAATTTGAATTTGCATATGAAACCTGGTCCCGACTTAGAAACGACAATCTCATAGGTACATATTTTGTACCCAGATACGGTAATGTAGATCGTACAACTGTTCATTTACTTTGCCATGATCTTTCGTGCATAATTGGTATTGAAGATCCATACAGGGAAGACCCTCCTGTAATTTCACAAATAAAATCAGGGATAGTTGATTTATCTCAAGCTGAATTAGATGTATTAGACAAGCTCGCAAGATTTCTTAAAAACCCTGATAAACACCTTGATAAACTTGTAAAGCTCCACGCAAAATCACCCTTGCTCAGTATTCACTAGAGATCTTAAGTCCGAATGAGTTAGGCGGTCTGTTTCTACTTTCCCTATGATACTCGAAAGTTGAAACCGCAATAAACAAAAATCATATAACATATTATATTTTATGATTTGACAAATTTATAAAAACGAGTAACTTGTTTTTATACAATGATTGCC
>JAGHBT010000110.1 GCA_021160845.1 bacterium
AAAATAATCAGGAAGATTATAAAACTGGTTATCGTTCTTGACTTTTAAGAACCACACATTATTTTGGATTTAGATTATTTATTTTACAAGAAAGGAAGTAACAAAGGTGAAAAACGAAGCGTTTAATCCCTTTGAAATGGCTCAGTCCCAGTTTGATAAAATTGCAGATACACTGGAGCTGAATGAAGCAACGAAAGACTTGTTACGTATTAACTTGCGGGAATATCATGTGAGCATTCCTGTTAGAATGGATGATGGTAGTACTAAGATATTTCGAGGGTTTAGAATTCAGCATAATGACGCCCTAGGCCCCGCTAAAGGCGGTGTCAGATTTCATCCGATGGAAACTATTGATACCGTTCGAGCGCTTGCTATGTGGATGACTTGGAAGTGTGCGGTTGTAGATATTCCTCTTGGGGGATCTACGGGTGGGGTTATCTGTGATCCACATAACCTGAGTTCGCATGAACAGGAGTTGATATGCCGTGGTTGGGTCAGGCAACTGGCTCGGAATATGGGGCCACTGAATGATGTTCCCGCGCCGGATGTTATGACCAATTCCCAACACATGCTTTGGATGCTTGATGAATATGAAACCATTTACGGCAAGAAATATCCGGGATTTATCACTGGCAAACCAGTTGGGATGGGTGGATCGTTGGGACGGACAGAAGCAACTGGTTATGGATTGATTTTTACTGTTCGTGAGGCATTAAAGGAATTGAATATCCCGCCTGGCGACACTACTGCAAGCGTACAGGGATTCGGTAATGTCGCGCAACACGCAATTGAACTCTATCAGCAAATATGGGGTAAGGTAGTTTGTGTATCTTGTTGGGATCAAAAGGACCAAGTTTCTTATTCCTTCAGAAAGATGGATGGTGTAAACATTGAGATACTGAAGGGGATTACCGACCGTTTCGGTGGTATAGATAAAGATAAAGCCAGCGAACTCGGTTATGAAGTTCTTCCCGGCGACGCGTGGATCGAACAGGAAGTTGATATCTTAATTCCCGCTGCTATGGAGAACCAGATAACAAAAGACAATGTTGGTAAGATCAGCAAGAAAGTCAAACTCATCGCCGAAGGCGCGAATGGGCCGACAACCCCTGATGCTGACAATATCATCAAGGAACGCGGGATATTTCTTATTCCCGATATGCTTGGCAATGCAGGCGGTGTAACATGCAGTTACTTCGAACAGGTCCAATCAAACATGAATTACTTCTGGGACAAGGATGAGGTTCTCGGAAAGCTGGATTTGAAAATGACCTCCGCATTTGCTTCTGTTAATAAACTCGCAAAGGAAAAGAAGCTCTATATGCGCGATGCGGCATATGTGATTGCTGTTGGACGTGTAGCACAAGCTTGTAAGGATAGGGGATGGGTGTAATTTTAATCCTATGTTCACTCAGTCTGTTACGGTAGATGTTAATTCATATTAGCTGCCAACGCCATTTGGCGTTAGTAGCTTTAGAAATCTAACTTTTCAGGGATGAGGTTGTGTTACGGATGAAAAGAAAAAAATACAGCCCGTATCAAAACTCTTTATCTCGTTTTAATAGACATTTCTTTACAGGTAAAGACAGATTCACATATATCGGAAAAGGAGAACTGGGAGGTAAGGCGCATGGCCTCGCTATGATTAAAGGGGTTCTTGAGACAAAATTAAAAGAAAAATATTTGCCGGAGATCTCAATAGATATTCCTTCGCTTACTGTGATTACTACTGAATATTTTGATCTTTTCATGAAACAAAATGATCTATTTGAAATCGCTTATTCAGAGAAACGTGATGATGTGATTGCACATACATTCCAGAAAGCGGATCTTCCGGTACAACTTGTTGGTGATCTAAGGGCGCTTGTGAAACAAGTGCATACTCCTCTTGCTATACGTTCTTCGAGCATGCTTGAAGACGCGATGTTCGAACCATTCGCCAGCGTATACGCCACAAAAATGATTCCGAACAGCCAATTCGATGCGGATTCCCGCTTCAGAATTCTTGTTGAAGCTGTTAAATTTGTTTATGCTTCGACATTTTTTAACGCGGCCCGTAACTACATGAAAGCAACTCACCACTCTACAATAGATGAAAAGATGGCTGTCATTATTCAGGAAGTTGTGGGGGCTCGTTTTGGTGAACGTTTCTATCCTCATATTTCAGGAGTAATCCGTTCGTACAATTTCTATCCGACAGGTAACGCTGTTTCCGAGGATGGAATCGTCGACATTGCTATGGGTCTGGGAAGGATAATCGTCGACGACAATTCTTCATGGTCGTTTTCACCCGCCTATCCCCGGACAGATCCTCCTTTCAAATCTATTGGAGATATGTTAAAGTACTCCCAGACAAAATTTTGGGGAATAAATATGGGAAAACCTTCCGGATATGATCCTATAAAAGATACCGAATATATGCAGAAATATGATCTGGGTGACGGTGAATATGATGGAACGTTGCGCCATTTAGCTTCCACATACGATCCACAAAACGACAGGATCGATATTGGGATAGGAACTAAAGGCCCTCGGGTTATTAATTTTGCTCCTATTCTTAAAGCAGAAATTCTTCCCTTGAGTGAATTGCTTCAAGATCTTATAAAAAGTTGCGAGGATACGCTTGGAACGATGCTGGAAATTGAGTTTGCAATACGTCTTGGCAGAAAAAAATGCACCCCGGCTGATTTCGGCTTTTTACAAGTAAGGCCTATGGTTGTATCACGAGAGAAAGTTGAACTTTCTTCTGATGAATTAACCAAAGGCAATGTGCTTCTTGCGTCTGAGAATGTATTGGGAAATGGGACAATCGATACTATCGAAAATGTGGTATATATTGTGCCTGACCGGTTTGATATAAAGGGTACTTATCAGATCGCATCTGAACTGGAAATCCTGAACCGTTCTCTCATTGAAGCAAAAAAGTCATATTTGCTTATTGGGTTTGGAAGATGGGGAACGACAGACCCTTTTGCCGGTATCCCGGTTAACTTCGGACAAATATCGGGAGCAAAAATAATTGTCGAATCTTCCCTGCCGGGCCATAATTTTATTATGAGCCAGGGCTCGCATTTTTTTCATAATGTCACAAGTTTTAAAATTTTTTATTTCTCGGTTCTTCAGGGGGGAACATACGAAATCGATTGGAACTGGTTGGAAAAACAAAAAAAGGTTGAGGAAACAGAATATATCAGACATGTCGTACTTTCATCCCCTTTGCGTGTAAAAGTTGATGGAAGAACCGGACAGGGGGTCATTCAATATGGATGAGAATTTAGATAAACCTGAGGTTCTAATTCGTTTCTTTCGTGAAAGAGAAAAGGAATTGGAGTGTCTATACCGGATCGAGGAGATTCTAAAGGAACCAGAAGCCGATCTCGAAAGTGTGTATTTCAATATTATTAGTGTAATTCCGTCCGGATGGCAATTCCCCGAGTTTTGTCAAGCAGAAATCCGTATAGAATCTAAAAATTATCAGCTTCCCGGT
>JAGHBT010000184.1 GCA_021160845.1 bacterium
ACGTAAGTAACTGAAATAACGCTGTATTCACCCTCACCCCAACCCTCTCCCATCAAGGGAGAGGGAGTTTTATGACTTTTTACGAGACGATCAAACTTGAAACGCTATTTCTTCGTCATGGTATAAACACCATCCCATTCACCTTCGGGCGGGGCTTGTTTCAATTCTTCACATCTCCTTATATACAATCCCGAAGGGGCATCACCCGGCTGAATTTCCAGAACTTTCCGGAATAATATTATAGCCTCATTCCACAAACCCTGTTTATATTTTGCCAATCCTTCCTCAAAAACGCTAACATACTCCTCCCACTTTTCAGAATCTTTTTTTTCTCCCATGAGCTCATATATCTTAACAGGAAGTACCTTTCCCTTGACCCTGACTGAATCGAGCTCCCGGCAGAAGAAATCGTCTTTCACCCTCTCGTATGTATATTCACTGATGACAATATTCGTCCCGTATTCTTTGTTAATTCCTTCCAATCTCGAACCAAGGTTTACATTATCACCCATCACGGTATAATCAAATCTCATTTCTGAACCCATGTTCCCGACCACCATGTCACCGGTATTGACTCCTATACCAATATTGAGTATTGGACGTTCTTCATCAGCCCATTTTTTCTGGAGTTTTCTCAATTCCTCCATCATGCTCAGGGCCGTTTTACATCCTCTCTCGGGATGATCCGGCTCATCAATGGGGGCGCCGAAAACAGCCATAATCGCATCCCCCATATATTTATCAAGAAGACCGCCGTGCTTGAAGACCAGATCGGTCATTACCGTGAGATATTCATTCAGGAGGCGAACAAGCTCTTCAGGTGACAGTTTTTCCGATATCGTCGTGAATCCTCTGATATCGGAAAAGAGGACGGAAAGATCCTTTTTCTCACCACCGAGCTTCAACTTTGAAGGATCTTTTAACATCTCTTCTATAACAGGTCCCGAAAGATAATATTGAAACGTGCCCCGTATTTTTTTCTTTTCCCGTTCTTCCGTTATATACCTGTAAATGGTTATCCCTACGTAAACCACCAGTATGGTAAAGACGGGGTAGACCATGTTGAGCCAGAGATTGCAACCGGTAAAGACATATCTGTTGATAAAAACATAAGCGATAATCAGAAGTAAAGAAAACAACATTCCCGTAACGGCTTTAACCCTGGAAAGAAATGGAACCGTGATCAACCCAAAAAAGATAATAGCAAAAATATCAATAATCGCAGTCCAGCCGGGGCGTTTGATAAAGTTCTCGTGGAGAATATTATCTATGACAGTAGCATGAATTTCAATACCGGGATACACCGCGCTAAATGGCGTAACTCTTAAATCGTAAATACCGGTAGCGGTGGCGCCTACAAGGACAATTTTATCTTTGAAAATATCTTTGTTGAGACGACCATGAACGATATCGGTAACGGAATAATACGGAAAAGTGCCGGCTGGTCCCAGATAATTGACAAAGATACGACCCGCCTCATCCGTGGGAATCCCTATTTCTCCCATCATAATACCCTCAATACCGTATTCCGCGACGACGAGAGACATCATTGGCCATTCTTTATACTGTTCCAATACGGCAAGCGATAAGGACGGATAATAACTGCCTTCAAATTTAATTGTCAGGGGAGACCATCGGTTTGTTCCGTCAATATCGGGAAATGCGTTAAAATATCCCGAATTTTCAGCCGCTTCAGACAATGGAGCAATATTCGGCGCCGCGGCAAATGCCTTTATCGCGGGAGCTTCATGCGGTTTGCCAATGTACTGTATTATTTGAAATTTCGAATCGGATATATACTCTGCGTTTTTTTCGATAGTTTTTTTACTCAGGTGGCTGATATCCTTCCGTGTGGTGTAAAAGAAATAGCCAAGTGTTACGTTTCCCGCTTTTTTAATAGACTCGGCCAGGATTGTATCGGTATCCGATTCTCTTCTTTTATCATCCAGCAACCTGTATATCCTGGAATCCCGGACACCGATTTGCTTAATATTATCTGACAATTCGGCAATTTGCCCCAGAGTTGAATGTTCATCAGGTTCAGCAAAAACAATATCGAATCCAATGGTTTTCGCACCATCTTCCTTCAAAACATCAACAAGCTTCGCAATTGTACTCCGTGACCATGGCCATCGTCCAAGCTCGGTCAGACTTTTCTCGTCAATCACAGCAATAACGGTTTCCGGACCAGGCGCTCTGACTCCTCTGGAAAGAAATCGCATATCCAGGGTCTTCAACTCCATAAAATTAAAAAATGGGTTGTTCATCAGGTATAAAATTGTGATTATAATAACAATGATCAGACTTATATTGAAGGGGGAGACAGACAACATATTCTTAAAACGATCCCTCATGGCCGTCCATCCTTTCGATTTATTTTAGAAATAGTATCAAACAACTCTTGAAAGTCAAGATAAAGGAATCAAACATTAAAGATTAGTGGTTTCGTAAAAAGTCAGATTTCGCTCCTTTTTGTCATTTCGGCGAAAGTCTGCCGGAGGCGAATCAGTCGGTTATAGACTCCCGGTTCCGCTTGCCTGTGGTGATGGCAGATAATTGGGCTTTTCTAAGATTAAAGAAGCGGTAATGATGCGTGAATACTCTTGACAACAAAATCTCGTTAAGATAAAAGATTTAACCATTATTAAAGTGGGCCGATGTAGCTCAGATGGTAGAGCAACTGATTCGTAATCAGTAGGTCAGCGGTTCGATTCCGCTCATCGGCTCCATGAAAAAAAGGGGGGGTAAGCAATGTTAAAACTTAACCCCTTTTCATATCTTACCAATTTGCCCCGCTATCGTGTGTTACCCCTCCCCAATTTTGAAAAATTTTCCAGAAAATTTTCGAAGTTATATTTCTTTACCACAGTTTATTAAATGGTAATCAACACATAGCTTTGCACTCCGGCTTCTTTTAGACGGTCTCTGTCGATTCCGCCCTTGCCTTTGGCTAATGCTTCTGCTAAATTATTGAAACTTTTAGCAGGGTTCACGTATAGAAGACTTTCGTCCCATAAGTTCACGCCCATGCCGAGCGTACACAACGCCATTCATGACAGACAGGGTCGAAGCGTTTTGTGCTTAATACAAATTTTGTGTTTAATTGGCATTTACCAAGGCCCGTTACCCTGCCCGCTGGTAATGGCGGGGGTTAAACAGGAAAGAAATGAAAATAATAGAGGAAAATTATCAGCGTATCACGAATGACAGACGTTCATTCAATATCCGCTTTTGGCAATCTCAAGGAGATCGTGCCATCTTTGAGGCAGTATCGGAT
>JAGHBT010000239.1 GCA_021160845.1 bacterium
ATCTACAGATCAGAGCCCGAGTCATACATACGAAGACGCCGGAAGTTTTACGGTGAGATTGATAGCTCCTAATACCTGCGGGCCTGACACGCTGATCAAAACGGATTATATAACTGTTGATCTTCCGCCCGCGCCTGTAGCAGTTTTTTCAGGTAGCCCGACAAGCGGCTGTTTACCCCTCGGTGTAAGTTTTACAGACGGGTCCACCGGAGATATCACATCCTGGAGCTGGAGCTTCGGCGACGATAGTACATCTACAGATCAGAGCCCGAGTCATACATACGAAGACGCCGGAAGTTTTACGGTGACATTGATAGCTACTAATACCTGCGGGCCTGACACGATGATCAAAACGGATTATATAACTGTTGATCTTCCGCCCGCGCCTGTTGCAGTTTTTTCAGGTAGCCCGACGAGCGACTGTTTACCCCTCGAGGTAAGTTTTACAGATGGGTCCACCGGAGATATCACATCCTGGAGCTGGGACTTTGGTGACGACAGTACGTCTGTTTTGCAGAGCCCGAGTCATACATACGCGGCACCTGGAATATATACGGTTACGCTGACAGTGACAGGCCCTGGGGGCAGTGACGATGAGATTAAGACGGATTATATTACAGTGGGAGATGTAGTTACAGCATCCTTTGCCGCATCTGATACTTCCGGTCCCTCTCCGTTGACGGTTGATTTTACAGACCTAAGCACCGGCGATCCGGATTCCTGGAGCTGGAACTTCGGCGACGACAGTACATCTACAGATCAGAGCCCGAGTCACATATATGTAGACGCCGGAAGTTTTACGGTGACATTGATAGCAAGCAATGTGTGCGGTCAGGATACAACAACACTGGATATTACAGTGACAACAACGACCGATGCGATAAATGTGCCTTTGCGATTCGACCTGCGGCAGAATTACCCCAATCCTTTCAACCCGACGACAACAATTGAGTTCACCCTAGCCGGAGGCAACCGCACCAGGCTGGATATCTTCGATGTTACCGGTCGGCTGATGACTACACTGATCGATCGTGAAATGTCCAAAGGCATACACAGGATTGCATGGCGTGCGGATCGTTATTCTTCGGGTGTTTACTTTATGCGGCTTACATCCGGCGGAAATACGGCGATACGGCGGCTTATTCTGCTTCGCTAATTTCTAGAGATAGATCACGTTGGCCGAGATTTTGGTTCTGTAAACAGATTTCCCGGGTAGGTTTGTCCGTTCCCTCCTCTGAAGGATTTTCACAAAGAACGCTTTACCTGCATTGCTATTTTTTGTTATAATCCGCACTCTAAATCAGCGGCATAAAAAGTAGGTAAAAAATTTATTGCAGAGGGAGGGTTAGAATTATGCGATTCAAGGTTGGACTATCTGTTCTTGCTGTTTTTGTTCTTCTTGCAACTCTTCCGGCTTTCGCCGAAGAGGGTATGTGGCAGCTGGACAAATTTAACGACGATCTTTTCAAACAGATGAAAGATCTGGGACTTGAGCTTTCACAGGGTGAAATCTATACGCCCAGTGGTGAAGGTATAGCTTCCGCTATAGTTAATCTTGGAGGCGGAACTGGTTCGTTCGTCTCGGATAAGGGTTTGATACTTACGAATCATCATGTAGCATTTACAGCTCTTCAGAGAGCGAGTTCAACGGAGAGTAATTTTATAGAAGATGGATTTTACGCTGACTCGTATGAAAAAGAGATTAAAGCCCCCGGCTATAGGGCATCCATTCTGATTTCTATCGAGGATGTATCCGATGAGATTCTTGATGCAGCGAAGGGACTCAAAGGAATTGAAAGATATGAAGCCCTCGAAAAGAAGACAAAGGAGATTGTCAAGAACGCTGAAGAAGGAAAAGATGTAAAGTGCCGTGTTTCAAGTTTCTATGGAGGAATGCAGTATAAACTCTTTACATATTTTACCATGAAAGATGTAAGGATTGTTTACGCTCCGCCAAAGTCGATCGGGAATTACGGGGGAGATATAGATAACTGGATGTGGCCCAGGCATACGGGTGATTTTTCATTCTTTAGGGCCTATGTTGCTCCCGATGGAAGTTCAGCGGAATACGCCGAAGAGAATGTTCCTTTCGAGCCCGATGTGCATCTCGCTGTTTCATCAAAGGGATACAAAAATGGTGATTATACGATGATAATCGGGTTTCCCGGAAGAACAATGCGTTACCGTTCATCATATTCAGTAGGATACAATCAGAACTGGAGCTATCCTCTCAGGATAAAGGTGTTTGGCGAAATTATAGATATGTTTAAAAAAGCCGCCGAGGAAAATCCCGCTGTGGCTATAAAAGTAGCTTCTTTTGATCAGATGTTGAATAACGCGATGAAGAATTACGAAGGGATGTTGGAGGGGTTCAACAAGGCCGGCCTTTATGAGTTGAAGATCGAAGAGGAAAAAGAATTTACAAAATGGCTTGGTAGCAAGAAAAAAACGCAAAAAAAATACGGTGATGTTCTACCCTCTATCGAGTCGCTTTATAAAGAGCAGGAAACTTACCGTGAAAAGGGATTTATTATGGGGTTTTCCAGTTTCGGATGCCAGATGCTAAGGGCTGCCAACACTCTGGTTCGCTGGAGTGAGGAAAAAACAAAGGAAGACCTGGATAGGGATCCCGGATATATGGAAAGAGATACAACCAGGCTTAAGATGGGCCTTAGGACTATTCAGATGAGTTATGATGAAAACGTCGACAAAGAAGCTCTTAAGTATTTCCTGAGAAAATCACAGAAACTTTCAGAAGAGCAGAGAATATTGGCATTCGACAGTTTGCTCGCGGCTTCGGGCGGCAGCGATGTTGAAAACAGGATAGATAACGCAGTTGAAAAACTATACGCGGCAACCGCTCTTGGAACAGTAGAGGAAAGAATGCGTGTTTTTGCACTCTCACGTGAAGAGGTGCTGGGATCGGAAGACACCTTTATCAAGTTTGCGTTAAGTCTTGATCCCGAAATGAGAGATATTGAAAAGCGAGGCAAGGAATTTGCCGGTGAAATTTCAGTTATTAGGCCCAAGTTGATCGAGGCTTACAGAAAATGGAAGGGCGGCGAGCTTTACCCGGATGCCAACAGTACGATTCGTCTGACCTTTGGAACTGTTAAAGGATATTCCCCGGCAGACGCTATTCGATATTGTTACATTACTTCACTTGGCGGTGTAGTTGAAAAGCATACGGGAGAAGAGCCCTTTGACTGTCCGGATAAACTTCGCGAGATCGAAAATGCGGGGGATTTCGGAAGCTACAGAGATGAATTTCTCAGGGATATACCGGTTGATTTTCTTTCAACCTGTGATATCACGGGCGGGAACTCCGGAAGTCCCATAATGAACGGAAAGGGAGAGGTAATCGGCGCCGCTTTTGACGGAAACTATGAGAGTATCTCCGCGGACTATCTCTTTAACGAAAGTCTTACAAGATGCATTAGTGTGGATTCACGCTATATTCTTTTCATTCTTGACAAGTACAGCGGAGCGAAGAAGTTGCTTGATGAACTTACAGTACATTAATATCGTAAGTATGTTTTGCTAAACGAGTCTTTCTGGCGGGAGAGGGTTCCCTCCCGCCAGTTTTTCAAGGAAACCAGAAATGGGAGAATTATTCGCGCTCTTAAGCGCTCTAATATGGGCACTCGCGGTAATATGTTTTAAGAAGTCGGGGGAAAGCATTTCTCCATTCGCGCTCACCTTCTTCCGTGTAGGTATAACGAGTGTTCTTTTGGTTGCAACTGTAAAGGTTATGGGTGAGAATGTTTGGAATAGTGCGCCCCTTAAGGATTATCTGATTCTCTTTTTAAGTGGCATTATAGCGATCGCCATATCTGATACCATGTTTCATTATGCTCTTAATAAAATAGGAGCGGGGCTCATGGCCGTTGTAGATTGTTTTTATTCCCCTTCAGTTATATTTTTTGCGTTCATGTTTCTCGGGGAAGGAATCGGACTGGTGCAGATTGGTGGCATGTTACTTATCTTTGCCGCTATATTTATTTCCTCCAGGCACAAATTGCCTCCTGAACTGACAAGGCGCGGTTTGATAATTGGATTTCTTTGGGGAATCGGAGCGATGGTGATGCTTGGGTTTGGGGTTGTAATAGCAAAACCTGTACTCTCTCATTCATCGCTTATATGGGCAACTACGGTGAGGCAACTCGGCAGTTTGTTTGTTCTCATACCTGCAGCCCTGATTTCCGGAAAGAGGCGGAAGTATTTTTCGGTTTTTAAACCTTCTGCCAGCTGGAAGTTTTCTTTCCCCGGAACAATTCTAGGTTCGTATTTTGCCCTTATTTTCTGGTTGGGGGGAATGAAATATACTAACGTGGGGGTAGCGGCAATACTTAATCAGACGAGCACGATATATGTAATTATCTTCGCCGCTATATTCCTGGGTGAGTCTTTCACAAAACGCAAGGCGGTTTCGGTGACGTTGGCCCTTGTGGGGATTCTAATGGTGAGCTTTGGTTAATGCCAAAGCAATTGTTACGGAGCGTTTCATGGGGACAGTAAAATGATAGATATATTGCATATCCTTAATATCATTTG
>JAGHBT010000227.1 GCA_021160845.1 bacterium
AAAATCATGGGTCAGATAAGCACATTATAAAGAAAGGTAATATTGTTTATTCTTGATTACAATCCGGACGATTTGATCGCCTTTATGCTGATTTTAGTACGTGTCGCGACTTTTGTGTTTATCGTACCTGCATTCGGTGGGAATATGGTTTCCGGAAAATTCAAGATAACGACTTCGTTTGTACTTTCTTTTGTTGTCTACCTAGCGGTTAGACCTGAATATGTACAGGATGTTCCTCACACAATGATGAAGTTGATTCTATCCGGTGCCAGAGAGTGTGTCGTAGGTATTCTCATTGGATTGGCCACCGGAATTGTTTTTTATGCGGTTATGCTTGCAGGGAGATTAATTGGAAATCAAATGGGCATTGGGCTGGCGAGTGTGATCGCTCCGGAATCAGGGGAAAGGATGTCAATACTTTCGCAATTTTATTTTCTTTTCGCGCTTGTGTTATTTGTTACTGTAGATGGGCACCAGATGCTCCTCTCGGGATTAATGGAATCTTTCCGGTTTTTACCCGCAGGGGAACCCTCCATTCCCGTTAAAAGTATGCGCGAATTACTCCTGCTTAGTAATAATGTGTTTGTTATCGCGATTCAGATTGCATCTTCATTAATGGTTATGCTCCTGCTTGTAAGCGCCTCTCTTGGAGTGATCGCGCGAACAGTTCCCCAAATGAATATCTTTGTTGTGGGTCTTCCCTTAAGGCTCTTTGTGGCTTTAATAGGGATGAGCATTGCGATTCCCTATGTCGCGACGGCACTTGCCGAATTATTCCGTAGAATCCCCGAGGATATGGCCAGAGTTATGGGAGCTAGTTAATGGAGGTGATGTGTAATGGCTAAAAAAGATGATTCTTCTGAAAAAACAGAAGCTCCGACTTCTAAAAGGAGGCGTGACGCCAGGGAGAAAGGCCAGGTAGCGCGGAGCCAGGAAGTAAATTCTTTTTTGATAATGGTCGCGGGGACTCTTGTTGTGTTGGGGTTTTATCCATACATTTTGCATGCTATAGAAGATGTGTTTTACAGAGTGTACAGCATTTCTCCTGATATTATTCAACCTGAAAATATTGTGCATTTAGCCTCAAGCCTCCTTGGTTGGTCTTTTTCAATAGTTTTCCCATTCTTTATCGCTGTGATTGTGGCTGGGCTTGCGGCTAATCTAGGACAAGTTGGATTTCATATTACTTCGGATGCGGCATCGCCAAAATGGGATAAAATAAATCCGGTCGAGGGATTAAAAAAGATGTTTTCCTGGAAATCCGTTTTTGAGGCAATCAAGGGGACAATCAAGATTGGTGTCGTTTCTGTGGTAATCTATAAAGAGTTGAGGCCTTCAATAAACAAAATTCTCGCGTTGCCGATGAGCAGCGGTTCTGATTCACTGAACCTTCTTATAACATTGACCCTTGAATTAATGTTGAAGGTTTTGGTCATAATGGCTTTAGTGGCCATAATAGATTATGGGTTTCAGTTTTGGCAGCATGAAAAATCGATTCGAATGACCTTAAGAGAATTGAGGGATGAACTGAAAGAAACAGAGGGAGATCCTCAGATTAAACAACGGCTTAAGGCTATTCAGCGTGAAATGTCCAGAAGAAGAATGATGGAAGATGTAAAAATTTCCGATGTGGTTGTAACAAACCCTACCACTCTCGCTATAGCTTTGAAATACAGTTCCGAGGTTGCCGTTCCCAGAGTAATGGCGAAGGGGAGAAAAAAACTTGCTGAGAGAATAAGGAAGATGGCGGAAGAATTTCATGTTCCAATTATTGAGAACAAACCGCTAGCATGGGCGCTTTATAAGGCGTGTGATTTGGGAGCTCCCGTCCCTGTTCATTTGTACAAGGCTGTAGCTGAAATTCTGGCTTATGTATACAGCCTGAAGAAAAGCAAAATATATTAAAAAGGAAACAGTGAAAAGGAAGGAAAGAAAACGTGGCAAAAGAGCAGGTTAAAAATTCGATTTTTGGAAAATTAACCCTTGGCTCAAATATTTTCAATGCTTTTGGGATAGTGGCGATCATCGGATTAATGGTACTTCCTGTTCCCCCAGGGCTTCTGGATATACTGCTGACATTTAATATTACTTTCGCTCTGATTATTGTGCTGGTTTCAGTATATATTAAAGAACCTCTCGAATTTTCAGTTTTACCTTCTCTCCTTCTTATTGTAACGATGTTCCGGCTTGCTCTTAATGTCGCTTCCACGAGGCTGATTTTATCCGAAGCCTATGCCGGAGAAGTAATTTCATCTTTTGGAGGTTTTGTTGTAAAAGGGAATTTTGTAATAGGTCTTGTTATATTTCTGATAATTGTAGTTATCCAGTTTATTGTTATAACAAAAGGCGCCGGGAGAATTGCCGAAGTGGCGGCGAGATTTACTCTGGATGCTATGCCTGGTAAACAGATGAGCATAGATGCCGATCTTAATTCCGGGTTGATTACTGAAAAGGAAGCAAAAGATAGGCGTGAAAAGATTTCTGACGAAGCAGATTTTTACGGGGCGATGGATGGCGCCAGTAAGTTTGTGCGGGGCGATGCGATTGCGGGTATTATAATTACTATTATCAATATTGTAGGTGGTTTAATCGTCGGGGTTGCTCAGGGAGGGATGGATGTTGGAGAAGCTGCCAGAACATACACAATGTTAACGGTTGGAGATGGATTAGTGTCACAAATACCAGCTCTTGTTATATCTACAGGAGCTGGAATAGTGGTAACCAGAACTGCAAGTAAACTTGAATTTGGACAAAATGTTTTAAATCAGCTTATTAACTATCCAAAGGTGATTATGGTAACGGCTATTACTATTTTAGCGTTGGGAGCTGTTCCTGGTTTGCCAAAATTACCTTTCATTCTATTGGGAATTATTTTGTTGGTGGCATTCATGGTTCTAAGACAGAAACGCCGTCAGGAAGAGGAATATTCCAAGGAAGAGGAAGAAGAGGAAGATATAGATCCCGTTGAGCAGGATGAACTTTATTGGGTTGATCGACTTGAAATTGAAATTGGATATGGGCTGATACCATTGGTTAGTGAAAAAATGGGTGGAGATTTTCTGAAAAGGGTTTCTGGAATTCGAAAACAGGCTATCAGTGATCTTGGTCTTCACATTTCTCCAATAAGAATTAAGGATAACCTTCAACTTAAACAGAATCAATATCGGATTAAATTGAAGGGTGTCGAGATATCCGATGGTACTATTTACATTGATAGAATTCTCGTGATTAAAGCTGGCGCCGGCGAAGATGGCATAGAAGGAATAGAAACAAGGGAACCCGCTTTCAATATGCCGGCGTTGTGGATAGATCTGGATGACGCTGACAAGGCTGAAGCATTGGGATACACGGTAGTAGAGCCGAGCGCCGTTATCGCGACACACCTTAATGAAATTATACACAGGTACGCGGATGAGATTATGACACGTCAGGATGTAAGGGATCTTGTTGACAAGGTGCGAAAATTTGTTCCCGCTGTTGTAGACGATCTCATTCCCGATCAGATTTCCTATGCCTTTTTGCAGCAGGTGCTAGCAAATCTGCTGAGGGAGAGGGTTTCGGTTAAGGATCTTGTTACGATTCTTGAAACGATAGCCTATTATGCTCCTCAGTCAAAAGATGTCGATTTTATTTCCGAAAGAGTAAGAGAAGCCCTTGGGCGGTCTATTGTAAGTAATTATCTTGGCGAAGACGGCGAGCTCTTGGTTGTTACACTTCACCCGGTTGTTGAAGAGACCTTCAGGAGAGCAACGCAGGAATCACAACAGACGAAAGTATTCAGTGTAAGTCCCGCCTTTTCTGAGGAATTGAATAAATCAATAAAGAACGAAGTTGAAAGATTAAGCGCTATTGGCATACAGCCGGTGATTCTCTGTTCTTCAATGGTACGCCTTGCTTTAAGGAGGTTTATTGAAAGCAGATTTTCATATACGGCGGTACATGCCTATTCGGAGATACCCAGGGAGACAAATATTAAAGCTATAGGGATGGTGAATGTAAATGAAGCAAAAATTGCACAAAATTCGGGCCAGGTCGCTTGAAGAAGCAATGGATTTGGTGAAAAGGAAATTCGGCTCTGAAGCCCTAATTCAAGAGACACGGGAGATAAAGAAGAGGAAGGAATACGGTCTCGGGCTGGAAAGTGTTTATGAAGTTTGTGTTGTTGAAGATAGCGGGGATTTCACGGGTGACCTGGGATTGAGTAATATATACGGAAGGGAAAAAGCAAAGGTTAATATAAGTGAACGCTCCGCCGGCATTCTTCAAACATTAAACAATCAGATAAACAGAGTTGATAAGTTAACTTTATCATTCCATGGGCTTGAGGATAAACTGAAAAGACTTCACTCTGACCCGAAAGACTATCCTGTCTATGAGATGCTAATTAGGGGAGGGGTGTTTGCAAACACAGCGGATATAATAATGAACTCATATTTTAAGCAGTTACCTAATAAAACGAAACCTTCCAGGGAATCGGCAATTTTTCATATTAAAAGAAATCTTAGGGTTGTAGAAACTTCTTCATGGGATGACATCGATGGAGTTCATTTCTTTCTGGGAGTTGGGGGAAGTGGAAAAACGACTCTCATTGCCAAACTTGCCGCCAAGCTGTCTGGTAGAGGTCGGAGAGTTACGATAATTTCTCTCTTTCCTCGCCACAGGGGAGATGTTGCCAGGTTGGAAGCTCTCGGGGAGATGCTTGGGATAAGAGTGTTAATTGCTAATACTCTTGAAGAGATTAAGAAGGAGATAGAAACAAACCATAAAGGAGTAATACTGGTTGATACTCCCTGTATTTTATCTGTAAAGGAATTAACTTCTGAAAGGTTTATTAATTTCATCACAAAACTTAATACCGTCCATTCAAATTATGTTTTTGATATCAGTGCCGGACCGGGGCGAATCGAAAAGGAACTGGAGATATTTGACAGAGTGTATTGTGATTTTGCTGTTTTGACACGTCTTGATATAATTCCCGGGGGGGCTGAATTTCTTAACCTTCTTTCAAAACAGCAATTGGTTTTTTCCTTGATAAATGATTCGGCTGATTTGGACGATGGGTTGGAAATAGCCTCAAGAGATAGACTAATTTCTTTAATCACACCTAGTTTTATCAGTTCGTCTGATGATTTTAGTGAAAAATCTCCTTTTTCATTAAATTATAAGGTGAATCTTGTCGATAAAGAGAATGCGGATGTAGATTTTGCATTAGAAGAATTAGGTTTGAACCAAGAAACTGAAGTTGAACATAAGAGGAGAAAAACCGTCCCAGTTGGAGAAGAGTAATGAGGCTGTTTCTAAATGCTATTACAGTCGGTGTAGGGTTAGTGGCTGGCGTCATAAGTATTTTCCAAAATGTCCCTTTTACTGTGTTTGTAAAAAGGGTTGGCATGACTCTGGTAATTTTCTATATGGCAAGCATAGTTCTGGATTTTTTATGGAAAGTGGGGTCAGTAAATTTTAGCAGAAGGGTTAGTGAAGCGGATTTAAGCAAAGGTAAGGAGGAAGAATAAAATTGTATAACCTTCCGACACTGGCAAATATGATTCGGTTAGTGATTGGACTGGAAATCAATGGAAAAGTGCGATGGATAAGATAAATTTGTTACATTCGGTTATTCCTTCAGGTCAATCATGGAAAGAAAAAAGGCTTAAGGATATGGACAAGAGAAAGAACGCTCCCGAAAAAAAGAAAAAGGATGATAGCAATTTGGATAATGGTGAACATATAGATCGAAGAGTTTAAAGTAATTGTTGAGCTGTGATAAGAAAAGCAGTTAAAGGAGTAATGTCGATATGGAGATAATAAATTCGTTGTCATTTAGGCAGGCTGTTCTTGTGGCAGTTGTGGTAGCGATTATTTTTACGGCTCTTTTTGCCTGGATATATACATTTCTGACTGGAAAGAAATCTAGAAGTGAAAATAAGGGCAAAATTACCAAGATAGAATCTTTAAAGAGACAGCCAACCGTAATTTTACCAGATATCAACAAAAGCCAGACAGTAAATAATAATTTTCTGGAAAAAATAGGAAATAGTTTATCGGAATTATCGTTAAAGATCGATTATTTGGAAAATTCGTTTAAGGTGTGTTCAATGATAACAGAAAGTATTTCTTTTGGGGATGTTGGTTCCGTTACCGAATTTGAAGAATCTTTATTGGAAAATAGTATTAAAAGCAAAATAGATAAATTAAAACATAAAGGGTTTAAAGAAAGTGATATAGCAACTAGGTTGAATCTCAGCAGTGAATTGAAAAAGCTCTATTTTCATGCCGGAAAACAACGAAATAAGGTTCGTGTCGGCTGATAACTAAATGCGTTTCTTGACGAAGGTAAATGCCGCATTAAATTGCAGGATTTGATATGCCACAGAATATTTCAATGAAAAAACTGATTATGCTAACCGGCGATTTGCCTCCGATATCCATTGTCGCGAGAAAGGTTATGGAAGTAGTTAATTATTCTTCCACAAACGCGGAAACTCTCCAGCAGATTATTTCAAAAGATCAGGGTATGGCTGGACACATTATGAAAATTGCAAATTCCGCTCTTTACGCCTCCAGCGGAAAAATAGAGACATTAACGGATGCCATAGTAATGCTTGGATTTAATTCGATAAGAAGTCTTTCTATTATGAGTGCTACAAAGAATCTCTATAAATTGTCGAGGAATGGAGGGAGGATTGGTCTTAAAGACAAGCTTATGTGGGAACATTCGGTGGCAGCGGCTATAGCCGGTAGAATAATTGCAAGAAAGGTAAAACCCAGTTATGCGGAACATGCATTTATGGGGGGGCTGATGCATGATATTGGAAAGTTGGTGCTTTTGAAGAAAGTGCCGGATAGATTTGATCACGTAATAGAAGAGGTATATAACACAGGCAGACATTTTCAAGATGTTGAGATGGAAGAGTTTGGGTTTGAGCATTCGGAAGTTGGGGCTCTTCTAATTAAAAAATGGAGACTTCCAGAGGATTTGGAAGAAGCGATAATGCTACATCATAAGGTTGTAGCCGGAATGGAGATAGATAACCAGCTTGTATACTATATAGATCTGGCAAATAAATTTTGTCACAAACTGGGAATTGGATTTACAAAGGAACCTGAACTGGAAATTCAGGAAGAGATTTCGGCTCTCATGCTGGGGTTGTCAAAGAATGATATTGATGAGTTGAAGGATTCCATAAAGCGTGTTTGCAGTGATGAAATGCATGTTTTTCTGTAATTGGCTTGGGGTCTGATACCGGAGCATTCAATGCATTGGAAGAGGTTTTATGACGGTTACCTTTAATAATGACAAATCGAGTTCGGAAGATGAGTACAATGTATTTATCCGGAAAATTGAAGATTTACCGACACTTCCTTATATTCTTATGAAAATATGGAAGCTTGTCGATTCTCCGGACACTTCATCTAAGAATCTTGAGGAGGTTATTTCTCTGGATCAGGCCCTTACTGCTAAAGTCATACGTTTGGCTAATTCTCCATTTTACCATATTCCTTTTAGAGTAAATAATGTAAAAGATGCTATAGTGAATATCGGGTTTGACGCGGTAAAGAATTTGTCAATCGCCGTGTCGGTGACGAGTTTTTTTAAGAAGTCCGAGAGGAGTGGTGGGTACTTTCCTCTTAAGGATTTTTGGCGGCATTGTGTGGGAGTGGGGGTTGTGTCGAGGTATATTGCTGAAAAAGTGGAGGGTATTGACTATGAACTCTGTTTCTGTTCAGGGATTCTCCACGATATTGGTAAATTTGCTTTAAATATTCTTTTTCCTCAGCGTTTTGGCGAGGTTTTACAGAGAGCCGCGAAGGAAAAGTCGCGTATACATAAAATCGAAAAGGAGATTTTCAAATTTGATCATTCATATTTTGGTAAGGAATTGGCAAAATACTGGAACTTTGGTGATGATTTAATCAGCATCATTGGGGATCATCACAAACCTGTTGATGAAATAGATGAAAATTTAAGGATAGAAACATCGGTAATAAAGGTTGCAGACAGCATTGTACGTCAGATTAAGTTTGGTTTTTCAGGCGATTTTCTTGATGACACATTTGACGATCGGGCATTGGAACTTCTTGCTCTGGATCGTGAGAGATTGAAGGTATTAATACCGGAAATCAAAAAGGAGATAGAACTAGCCAGTCAGATTATAAATTTGGTTTAGCCGCTTTTCGGTTACTTTCCGAGTATTCTTCGATTCATTTATTAGTTAAAAGAGAAACATTTTTAAGAAACCGTTCCCTTTTGCAAAGTGAGGCGTCATTCTTTTTAATATCTTTTTGACATTTCCCTGTTTTTTCATGTACCATTTACAAATGTATCTATTCGCCGTTGAGCGAGTTTTGTTAACGAGTTAGCGACCAATGTGGTGTTGTCTGTTCCAATCGGCTGATTAATGCGCTAATGGAGAAATCTGTGTGATTATTTATGGATGGGAACCAAAAAATAAAGAAGAGTATTGTGGTTCTTCTTACGGATTTTAGTGGTAGGGGTTTTTATTCAGGGGTGATGAAGGGTGTAATCCTAGGTATTAATCCCGAAGCGGTGATTGTTGATCTCTGCCACGATATATCAAAGGGGGATATTCGCGAAGCGGGTTTTATTCTGGGAACAAGTTTTAATTATTTTCCACGGGGGACTGTGTTTGTATCTGTTGTTGATCCGGGGGTAGGGGGGGAGAGGGATAATCTTATAGTTCAAACAGAGGATTACTTCTTTGTTGCTCCTGATAATGGGGTTCTTACGTTGATTTGTGAAAAGACTCGGGTAGAGACTGTATTTTCGGCTAAACTCGGCAAGTATACGGGCGAAGCGCGTGGGGTTACTTTCCTTGGGAGAGATGTCTTGGCTCCACTTGCCGCTCATCTTTCGCTTGGGGTGAATCCCGCGGAAATGGGGGAAGTTGTTGAATCAATTCTGACTATTCCGGAAAAGAAACCTTTTATAAATAAGGATAATACTATATCGGGAAGAGCGTTATATG
>JAGHBT010000137.1 GCA_021160845.1 bacterium
GATATATATGGCACAAGTGAAAACAAGAAACTATTATACCGAATTTGCTGAGAAACTTCCCAAAGATACAGTTATTTTAACTGCCGGTTGTGCTAAATATCGTTACAATAAATTAAACCTGGGTGATATTGGAGGAATCCCGCGTGTTCTTGATGCCGGGCAATGTAACGATAGTTATTCCCTTGTTGTTATAGCTTTAAAACTCAAAGAAGTTTTCAACTTAAACGATATAAATGACTTACCTATTGAATATAACATCGCGTGGTACGAACAGAAAGCTGTTATAGCATTATTAGCATTACTCTATCTTGGAGTGAAAGATATTCATCTCGGGCCGACCCTGCCGGCTTTCTTATCGCCAAATGTTACTAAAGTATTGGTTGAAAAATTTGGCATGGCCGGGATTGGCGAAGTAGAAGATGATATTGAACTGTTTATGAACAAGTAGGGGATAAAAGGGATTACTACAAGTTTTGTAGTAATCCCCCTTTGATTTGTTAACGCTAAGGTTTTAGTGGCTGAAAAACAACATTTTTTACTCAGTCAAAGATAATGTTAAAAATGTGTAGTCTTATTTTTAAGAATATGTTATAATGTCCACCAATTGAGGAGAGTCATCAGGGGAGTATATCACAAAGATCACGCAGAAAAGGTCTGTTGAAGAGAGGGTTGTTATGTGGAAAGGAGGCTCGATGAAGAAATCCTTCAAAGTTGTTTTCGCGGTGCTTCTGTTGTGTGTTCTCTCAACTTCGATAGTTTCAGCTCAGGACCCGATGGGTATCCCCGTAGACGTAAAGATTAGTGGCGGCGGGTGCACTTATGTGTATTTCAATGGTATTATGTTCAGGATTGCTTCAAGAGGGGATTATTATTTTGATTTCGAGGAATACGATGATGAATGGGTAAGTTTGAGAATCATCCCATACGAACAAAAGCCTGAATACCATCCTGTTTATATCCAGTGGGGCACTTTTGATACGGTAGTTCTTACACTCGAAACCGGAGATGACGGAATATACCTCCTCGGTTCAGAAACTGGTTACGCGGAGAAATAATGGGGCTGGATTCTAATATTTGCCAAGGGTTGTTGAATCAATCCGAAGATGGTATATAGGGGTTTACAAAAAGAACGGTTTCGCGTTGTATTGCCGCAGTACCGGGGGGGGATTTCCTGGGTTTACTGACATATTTTTTCTCAGTGTAGGTTACAGGCACTATTTTGGAGTGCCGTGATTTACTGTAGTAAGCCGCGATGGAAGCTGTTGTTTCTAATATGTCAGGGGGAGTAGAGCTGTTTGCGCCCTTGAGTATAACGTGTGACCCGGGCACTCCTTTGGCGTGAAACCACAAATCCTGCCTTGAAGCGAATTTATGAGTTAAAAGGTCGTTTTCCCTGGCGTTTCTGCCTATATAAACGGTGTGGTGTTTATCAAGTATAAATTTTCTAAATCCTTCCGCGGATTTCTCACTTCGGTAATAAGAAGAGTTCCTTTGTAATGGAATCAATTTTAAGAGTTCATCCGGGTTTGTCAGCCCCAGTAATTTCTCCAGTGAATTCGAGACTTGAGCTAACCTTTTTTCGGCCGACTTGAATCTATTGGCGATCTTTTTTAACCCCTTTTTCCCCTTTTTTGCTTTTTTGAAATAAAGCTGGATATTCTGGTGTGGTTCAAGGGCTTTGTCGAGCTGGATCGTGATCTTTTCTTTTCCCGAGAAACTGGGAAGAGTTATCTCCCCCATCCCTTTTTTTAAACGATCAT
Source organism: bacterium (assembly GCA_021160845.1). Lineage (GTDB taxonomy): Bacteria > Krumholzibacteriota > Krumholzibacteriia > Krumholzibacteriales > WJIX01 > JAGHBT01. The sequence goes on from JAGHBT010000137.1 coordinate 1,761, forward strand.
AGTGCGTCGAGAGAAGATTTCCGTAGAGACTGAATTCCTCGTAGCGTTCTGCTTTTTCAAGGTCTTTCGATAGATTCCCGCAAAGGTTATTCAAATGTTTTAATTCTTTCCTTTTGGTTTTGGAAGCCCTTTGTTTGAGTTCATGGATGAATAAGGGGAATATACTTAGTTCTGTATGCAGTTTCATTGCTTCAGAATAACTTTCTGTCCGTGTGATTTCGCTGCCGACCGGTAACGAAAGCGGATATATTGCAGTTTTTATATTGTTACTTTCAGATAATTGATAGACATGCCATTGGAATTCGTTCTTTTTAAGCCTTTCGCCTATTTTGTGCACCAGGGACCATATAGAATCAGGATTTCCATCACTGTCGGCTACGATAGTTCTGGCAAGAAGGGGGTCGAGCCCGTTTATCGAGTTAAAGAGTTTTGCGGCGAGGTTTTTATGCTTTTCATGATCTTCATGGGGTTCCTCCTGATCTCTGAATAAGCCGGAGGGTTTTTCATTCGGCAGGGATAAGAGAGAGAGGGGACGAGTGGGAGGAGTGTCGTAGGGGGAGGTTGGAGCCATCGATCTCAATGAACTTACAGTGGATACTACCCCTCCGGTTTCCCCGTTGAAAAGGGTAACGGGGGAGTTTGAAGGTATGAGATCGAACCTCAATATGTAATCTTTATTGCCGATCCAGTTCCCCGACGATCTTATTGTAATCAGAATAATCCTGTCGGTTCCAAGTGTTTTTACACCGATTATTTTGTGGTTTGCCGCTTGCTTGAATATGGGGATAGAATATTTCATATTTGCTATAAGTGAATTAGAAGGAACAAGCTCGGGTTCAAAGCCCGAATGAAAAATGTGAAGGAATGAATACCAACCCCCCGAAAGGGATATTGTAACCAGGTTTGGATATTGGTAGATCCCCTCGATCGCGCAGTTTTTAAGATGCGTATTCAGAAGTTGTCCAAGAGCGTATGCTGTAAGGCTGTTCATTAGCTTAAGATAATAAAGAGATGAAGGAATTAAGTCAAAAATTTTATTATATTGCCTATTGGCATTTACTCCCTTTACAAATCGGGAAGTATGGATGTAGAATGACGATGGAATAATTCTATCACTTGCTGGAGGAATAAATGATTTATAGTATGACAGGGTATGGAAGAGGGAAATTCGAAATTGATGGCGGCGCCATGATGACGGAGATCAGGACGGTCAATCATAGATTCATAGACTTTTCTACCAAGTTGCCGTCGGGAATGAACCAGTATCAGAATTATGTTGAGAAGATGATCCGGGCAAAGATTAAACGGGGCAGAGTTTATGTTAAACTATCTTTTGATAGTAATTTTGTCGCCCGGCACAGTGGGATAAATAAAAGTCTTTTGAAAGGGCTTTACAGGGAAATAAATGAATTTGCTTCCTCGGAAGGTATCCCGGGGGAGATTGATATAGCAACATTGATTTCCTGCCCGGATGCTTTTAACAGCACGGAATCGGAAATTCCCTCCGGAAAAATCAAGGATGCTATCAGAAAATCATTAGGTGAAGCCCTGAGTGGATGTGTGCTGATGAGGGAAAAAGAAGGGAGTATTCTCAAAAGGGATATTGAGGGTAATCTTAAGAAAATCGGAAAGTTTGTTGAGGTGATAAAAAGAAGGGCTCCGGCGGCGATAAAGACGGTTTCTTTAAAATCTAAAAAGAGAATAAAAGAAATGCTTGGCGGCGAGAAAATGGATGAAAGGCGTTGGTTGACCGAGCTAGCTATTATGGCGGATAAAGCGGATTTTTCAGAAGAGCTTGTTCGGCTTGATTCCCATGTCAAGCAGTTTGGCAACGAGCTTGAGAAAGGCGGGCAGGTAGCAAAGAAACTAACATTTATTCTTCAAGAAATTCACAGGGAAGTCACGACGCTAGGCAATAAGGC
>JAGHBT010000196.1 GCA_021160845.1 bacterium
GACCTATGTAATACCAGAAAATTCGGAACGCCTAATCATTCCCGAAAACCCGAAGGGATGGGAACTCTCTTTTAATGCCTCAAACCGCAGGGCCTTCTCCGTTAAAGTACAGAAATGGATCGAGAAATATGAGTCAAAATACTCCTTCCGCTACCTTGGAGCGCTGGCGGGCGATTTTCATCGTCTTCTATCCAACGGCGGGATGTTCATGTATCCGGCGATCGTCAACCACTCCAAACCTGAAAAGAACCGTCCACAGGGAAAGCTACGCCTTCTTTACGAAGCAGACGTCGTCGCTTTTATCGCCAAGGAAGCCGGAGGAATAGCCATCGACGAAGAGGGAAACGAAATTCTGAAAATTAAACCGGAATTTCCACACCAACGCACCGCTCTCTATGTCGGATCCCGATCACTTGTCGAAAATATCCAAAAACAGCTGAGGGAAAAGGAATAGAAGATAATCTCAGTGGGAATTGAAAAATAATGGTAAGTTGATTTCTATAATATATATGTCACTCTTACAGCATCTCTGTTCCGGTAATATTTATTCAAAAAACACTTAATGCGTTGTACCAATATGAACACAAAGACTTGACAAACTGTACCATATAGTACAATACCCGCATAAACAATACTCAATAATATTTTAAGTGATACTCTAACTACGCGAATAATAAGTAGATACAAGAAAGTATATAAATATTTTGTTTTCGGCATCTATCTCGCACTAACAGAGAAACAAAAGCACCGGAAAGAAACTACTCTAAATTGTATTAAACCTGTGCTAAACTAAATCAGCCAAGATAATTTTGGGGGATGAAAAGGAGAAAAGATGAAAAGGGTACTTTTTTCATTACTATTAGTAGTCTTTGTCTTTGCTGCCGGCTGTGACAGCGGGACTGACAACCTGGCTACACCTACTGCCGGCGAGCAGGAGGAAAATATTGTTGATCTTAATTCACCTACGGGGGGGTTTTCCTTTTCTGACGAAGAACCCGCGTTCGGAGAATCAGATCTTTATACCTATTCGAGTAAAGAACCTGTATATAACGATGCACTCGAGAATGACCCCGAAATTGAAAGATGGAGGGAGCGTCAAGGAATAAAGAAATTCCGTCTTCGCGCTATCTGGGGACGTCTAGCAAGAAGTTATGAGGACAGCACTGCCGCTGATTGCTGCGGTCTCGACTGGTCGGGGAGCATGACCTTTGACAATGGGGTTGTAATAATTGAAAAACTGATCGCCTTTGACCCCGAAGACTATATCACGAGAAGAAACAAATCAACAATCGAATGGGTTTCTCACACCTGCCCGCATATTGACGGAATCCAGGTTAAGCTGATCGCGCCTCCCTTTAAGCAGGATTCACTTGAAGCGGATAGCACTGAGACCTGCGAACCGGTGCTTACAATCAAGACAGGCCCGTTTACAAAATCTTTTACCTTAAAAGAACTCGAGTCTGTTCAACTCATGCAGCCGGTAGACAGGTGCGGCAACGGCATTTCAATCAACAGCCAAATCATCCCTCCTGGCTGCCCGCATGGATACCTCTTCGGAAAGTGGGAAAATGTCGAAACTGATACAACCTCGATCGATTCAACCACCTCGCCTCCCGATTCAACCGACTCGGAAAATGACGGAAGGATTCTTCTTGGTCATTTCAGGGGTGTCTGGATTGGGCAGAATGGCAGGATATCCGGTTATCTAAAGGGAATCTATGGAATTAACAGCTTAGGGGAACGTGTCTTTTTCGGTAAATATATAGATTTCAAAGGACATTTTAAGGGTATACTAAGAGGTCATTTTGAACCCACTCCCGAGATAACAGCTGAATATTCTTTTCCTCACGGGATCTTCCACGGCAAATGGTTTGGTAAAAACTTCGCCCAAGAAGGAAGGCTTAAGGGAAACTGGATTTCCGACAAGGATGGGCATGGACTCTTCCACGGCGAATGGGGGAAAAATTGCAGTAACACGATCTGACACTCACTTAAAGACGACACTTACGAATATGGGGCGCATTAAAACAGCGCCCCGTTTTTCATATTAAAAGACTTTTCAGATTATTTTAAAATGGGGAGACTTCGAGAAAGTCCCCCCCTTTCGCGCAAGCAATGCGTCCCTCTATTAAATCTATTTCCCTAAACAATATTCATTGGGCAGATTTACATCCAATACACTCCTCAACACCCCCAAAAAGGCTCTTAGGGTTATGGGCAAATACCTCTTTACAGGCAATATCAAACCTATTTCTCTCTCTAAGCTGATCCCTTTAATGTTGAGAACTTCAAGATTGCCATTTTCAATATCTTGCTCAACCGTTCTTAAGGGAAGGGCTGAAATCCCCAACCCTGAAGCAACAAGATGCTTTATCGCTTCCTGACTATCTATTGCCATTGATACTTTGATAGAGACCCCTTTTTTCAATAGAGCTTCTTCGATAATTCCCCTTGTTACCGACTCTTTATGAAATAAAATAAATGGATATGAAGACAATTCGCTGCAGTTTAAATTAGAAATACCGCTTAGAGGATGCCCTCTGGGAGTGATAAAAACAATGGGTTCCCTGAAGATAGGATAGATTTTGTATTCTTTTGACAAATCAAGGGGCAAAGTAGCACACACAATATCAAGCCCACCCTTTTCAAGGTTCTTAAGAAGGGGAACTGTAGACGCAACCTCAAGATTAATTTCGATCCCGGGGTATAGTTCTTTAAACCTTGAAAACACCTTAGGAAGAATATAAATACTCGCGGCATCTATAGTTCCAAGCAAGAGCTGTCCACTTTTAAGCCCCTTCATATCCCTTATGTGCTCAAGCATTTGAATTTCCAACCCCGCGAATCTTTCTGCGTAATCCAGGACAATCTTTCCGGCCTCGGTAAATACAACTCTCTTTCTTCTGATCTCATACAGCGTTATTCCAAGCTCTTCCTTCAGCTTGCCGAGTTGTATACTGATAGCTGGCTGCGTAACATAATTAGCCTTGGCTGCAGCGGTAAAACTGCCCTTTTCAAATAGAGACAATAGATATTTAAGAGTTCTTAATTCCATTTCATTATATAAGTTAAAGTTATAGTTATCATTATAATAATAAATTTGTTTTATTTTGTCAATACTGCTAATCTTTGTCTCACATTTAATACTTGGAAGGAAAAGAGATTCGATCTTTCTAAATTCAATCGTTTTCAACCCGGTAGGGAAAAAGGAGGAAAAATGGAAATCAAACACAAGCCATCAAAACCTACAGGAAAGCTAGGCGTTCTTACACCAGGAATGGGGGCGGTTGCCACTACATTCATCGCTGGAGTAGAAGCAATAAGGCAAGATATCTCGAAACCTATCGGCTCACTTACACAGATGGGAACTATACGTCTTGGAAAGAGAACTGAAAACAGAGTGCCTGCTATAAAAGATTTTGTCCCCCTAGCCGAACTTGATGATATCGTATTTGGCAGCTGGGATATCTTTGAAGTAAACGCGTACCAGTCCGCTATTAATGCCGGTGTGCTCGAAAAAGAACTTCTGGACAAGGTTAAACCTTTCCTGGAAAAGATTACGCCGATGAAGGCTGTATTCGATCAAAAATATGTAAAGAGATTAAACGGCACATGGGTTAAAGAGGGCAAGAACTGGTATGAACTTGCCGAACAGCTTAAAGATGACATCCTAACCTTCAAGGAAAAAAATGGTTGTGACCGGCTTGTTATGATATGGTGTGCCAGTACCGAAATATTCATAGAACCCTCGGCAGTGCATCAGAGTCTTAAATCCTTTGAAAAGGGTCTTAAGGAAAACAACCCTGAGATTGCTCCCAGCATGGTCTACGCCTATGCCGCTCTATCACTGGGAATTCCATTCGCTAATGGAGCGCCCAACCTGACTATCGACATACCGGCTCTCGCCGAATTAGCCAAACAAAACGATGTTCCGGTCGCCGGAAAAGACTTCAAAACCGGGCAGACACTCATGAAAACTATTATCTCCCCCGGTCTTAAAGCCCGTTTAATAGGACTTAACGGCTGGTTTTCCACCAACATACTTGGCAATCGCGACGGAGAAGTCCTCGACGACCCCGAGTCGTTTAAGACAAAAGAGAAAAGCAAACTTTCGGTGCTTGAACATATACTTCAACCAAAGCTATATCCTGAACTCTACGATAATTTTTATCACAAGGTCAGGATCAACTACTATCCACCGCGCGGCGACAACAAAGAAGGATGGGATAACATCGACATCTTCGGATGGCTGGGCTATCCAATGCAGATCAAGATAGATTTCCTATGCAGAGATAGCATTCTTGCCGCCCCGATCATACTCGACCTTGTGCTTTTCCTAGACCTTTCGAAAAGAATAGGTTTTAAAGGAATTCAGGAATGGCTGTCATTCTACTTTAAAAGCCCGATGTTCGGACCTGGACTCTACCCCGAACACGACTTGTTCATACAACTGATGAAACTAAAGAACACACTCAGATACATTCAAGGTGAGGAGCTTGTTACACACCTGGGGCAGGAATATTACGATTAACCCGAGTGGATTCGTTATCTGATTTTCGTCAGAAAAAAAAGGCCGTTTCACTTCAAGGGGGAACAGAACTGGTAGGCTGCTCCCCCTTAATATTGATGATCAAAGGTTAGGATTCTATTTCTATATAAGAGTAATGGCCTTTTCTGTAAATAGCTGCCACTACCGTATTTTTTTTCACCCCTTTCAGGGCCTCTCTGAAATCAGAGATATCTTTAATCTCTTTTCTGTTTACCTCTACTATTATATCGCCTTTCCTAAGTCCGGATTCAAACGCCGGGCTCGTACGGTCAATATCTGTAATAACAACGCCCTTAACAGCACCGGGGATATCAAAACTTCGTCTATAATTGTTATCCAGGGTGTTGAGTTCCACTCCGAGGAAGATAGGGAATTCATCTTCATTCTTGGGTTTTTCCCCGCCATGACTGTCTGGGCGCTCTCCAACCTTGATTTCGATGTTTCTCATTTTTTTATCCCTCATAATTCCAATATCTACCTTTGTTCCCGGAACAGCTGCTGCCGCCACAGTTCGAAAATCTTTACTGTCTTTTATCATCTTTTCTCCGAATGAAAGCACCACATCGCCCCTTTCAATCCCGGCATCATCAGCGGGACTGTCCTTTACTACCTCGGCGATCAACGCCCCGCTTGTCCCTTTAATCTTAAACACATTGGCCATCTCCGGTGTTATGTCCTGAGGATAAACACCGATGTACCCCCTCACAACATATCCCCTTTCTATAATACTGTTCATAGCAGAAGTTGCAAGATCCAGCGGGATCGCGAAACCTATACCCTGACTTCCCCCACTTCTTGATACAATCGCCGTATTTATCCCAATAAGTTCACCCTTGGAGTTAATCAAAGCCCCTCATGAGTTGCCGGGATTTATCGAGGCATCGGTCTGAATAAAATCTTCGTAATCTACAAGCTTGAGCGATCTGCCAAGCGCGCTTACGATCCCTTTTGTAACTGTCTGCCCAACTCCAAATGGATATCCTATCGCGACAACTGTTTCCCCTAGTCTTAAGGCATCCGAATTACCTATCTTTATGGCAGGTAGATTTTTCCCTTTTATCTTTATTACGGCAATATCACTTTTGGGGTCCGTTCCGACAATTTCAGCATCAAATTTTCTCTTGTCAGGCAGAATCACTTCTATTTCTTCAGCCTCACTTACCAAATGATTACTGGTAAGTATATAACCTTCACTCTTAACGATAACACCCGACCCAAGGCTTCGCTGAATCCTTTCCTGTGGAATGTTATTTCCCCCCCTGAAAAATCCTTCAAAAAACTGTCTAAAGAAAGGATCCGACATGTACGGAGAAAGCTTGGTTTTAATTACCCTCTTTGAAGATATATTCACCACAGAGGGAACAACACGTTCAATAATATCGGGCAAACTTTCATCCTCAACAACATTAGCGCAAGCGTTATTCAGTAAACCTGTCGGGGTAAGTTTCAAACCACCATCGCCACTGAAAAAACCACTTTTAAATACTATTCCTGATACAAAGAGCAGAGCAATAAAAACAATAAATATCCATTTTTTGTAACTTTTGTTTTTCTTCATTACTAACACCTCCTCAAAATGTTTGTCTTTATTCCTTATAATCAAACAAGTGTTAAAAGTTCCATTTTGTATAAAAAATTATCCTAAAGTATCCCCTTATATCAACCGATCAAAATCGAAAAGGGTAATCGCAAAAGCTCATTTCCCTCTGCGGTACTGCTCTTTGGAATATGATAAAAATAGCTTGGAGAATGTGAGCATCCAATTGAACTGCGAGGTACACAACGTAAGTAAACTGCAAATTAAAACAATGAATTAAATAAAATAATAAGGGGAAACAATGCACAATAAATCACTTTTAACCAGGGGTATTATTCGGACTTTCGACATAGTAGCCAGTCTTACGGGACTTATTATCCTCTCACCTTTTATACTGGCAATCGCTGCCGCCATAAAGCTGCAGGATGGTGGTAAAATATTATTCATACAGGAAAGAGCCGGTCTTAACGGAACAACTTTCAGAATCTACAAATTCCGTTCTATGATTGAAGGATCGTCAAAAATTGGACTCTTTATTCATGGACAAAATGACAATAGAATAACCCCTATCGGGAAATATTTAAGACTTAGCAGCATAGACGAAATCCCGCAGCTAATAAATGTACTTAAAGGTGAAATGAGTATAGTAGGGCCACGGCCCGCTTTCCCTGACCATATTAATAAATACTCGGCATGCCAGATGACGAGGCTTAATGTAAGACCGGGCATTACCGGATGGGCTCAAGTAAATGGAAGAAATTCACTATCCTGGTCCGAAAAAATAGAGTATGACATTTGGTATGTGGAGAAGAGATCGTTTCTAATGAACATGAAGATAATGTTTCTTACACTCCCCGTACTTTTTAAAAAAAATGGATTGTATGCAAGTGAGAAAAATTTCTCTTTCAACCCAAATATAAGCGAACCCAAGCCCGCAACAAATCATCAAGAAGCTCCACCGGCTACCACAGTGCACCATCAAGTTGTAAATCAATAGGCATTCGGCAGATGCGAATAAATGTTTAGAATCTATCCTTTCACCATATTTATGAAATTGCGCAGAATAGCGAGCGCCCCAGGCGTTTCCCTTATCGATGAGACAATATTTTCGTACTCCCGCTTCTTTTCGGGAAATTGATCCTTTCTCAATAAGGAATTCTTGTACATGCCGGCCAACTGCCTCAGCTGCTGAGAATTTATCTCCGGATGAGGCTGCAGGCCATAGGCCTTTCCGATCGAAAAAGCCTGGACAGGAGTCATCCGGTTAAAGGCCAACTTCAGGGCGCCCTCAGGAAGACGTGACACATGAGTTCTGTGTGTCAGATTCATCAACTCACCGGACTTTAACCCCTTGAAAAGCTCACTTTTTTCTCCCTCATGGGTAAAGTAAACAGGTATACTTCCCATCTCCAACCCTCTCGGATTGGGAATTACTTCTCCACCGAGAGCAACCGCGAGAGCATGATGCCCGAAACAAATTCCAAGAATCCATGTATTGAGGCTGTGAGCTAAACGGATAAAGTCAAGCATAGGAAGAATCCACGGTTTGTTTTCAAAAACAGCCCCGGAACTTCCGGAAATCATAACACAATTTCCATCTTCACAAACCTCTTCAGGTTCAGGTAGAATACCGGAAACACCATCATATACCGAAAGCTCGACCCATTTAGTAACACCCAGAACATCTAAGGAATCACGAAGCCAATCACTGCTTACTGTACCATCCGGCAACTTAAAATCGGTTACATCTATAAAATGAACATGAACTTTCATTTCTTCATTTCGCGCGTTAAGACTAGAACCTAATCCCAAAGCCTTGATAATTTTCCCCCGAAGAAAGGGGCTCAGTCTCGATTGCTGTCACACTTGAAGCTGCGGACCCTTTTTTCAATCTGGCGAGGAATACCTCGATCATATCCCGATCCCCCTCGACTTCCGCTTCAACAGTGCCATCAGGCAAATTACGGACGAACCCTTCAAGCCCGGATTCCCGGGCGGCGCGCCTCGTAAAATATCTGAATCCAACACCCTGAACAATCCCCCTTGCTATAATGTGAAGCCTGATTTTTCCCTCCTTTTACAAACTTATTTCTAACTATTCGTTTCAATAAAGGGGCCAATCACCTTATGTCCCGCATTCTTATACTAACAATAATAATATTCTATACCAGCAATAAAATATACTTTCTCCAATAATTATCATATTACAAA
>JAGHBT010000193.1 GCA_021160845.1 bacterium
CTATCTTACCTTTCCTTTTCGAATAAAAACGAACCTTGTCGGAGATATCCCATACCTCTATTGTATCACTGTCCTGAAGCACAATAGCGCGTTCAATAATGTTTTCCAGTTCGCGGACATTCCCAACCCATTCATAACCCATCATCAAGTCCATCGCTTCTTTGGAAATAGTCTTTTTTCTTTTTGTTTTTTCAGATGCCATTTCAAGAAAATGATTTACAAGAAGGGGGATATCACTCGGACGGTCTTTTAGGAGAGGAATCTCTATCGGTATTACATTTAAACGATAATAAAGATCCGGGCGAAATTTCCTCGTACGTACTGCTCCTTCCAGATCAGCGTTAGTTGCCGCTATTAAACGTACATTTACCTTTATTGGGCTTGTTCCCCCGACAGGCACTATTTCTCTTTCCTGAAGGACTCTCAACAACTTGACCTGAATCGCCGGTGATGTCTTCCCACTTCATCGAGGAAAAATGTTCCTCCGCATGCTACCTTGAACAACCCATCTTTGTCCCTGATTGCTCCGGTAAAGCTACCCTTTACATGTCCGAAAAGTTCACTTTCAAGAAGGTTCTCAGGAAGAGCTCCGCAATTTATGGAAACAAAAGCCTTATTTGCCCTATTACTCTTGTAATGAATTGATTTCGCGACAAGCTCTTTTCCGGTTCCACTCTTACCCCTTATTAGAATGGTGCTGTCAGTGGGAGCAACCTTATCTATCCTACGAAAGACCTTCTGCATCGATTCGCTTTCACCTATAATATTCTTGTGTTTACCTTCACTGCCACGCCGCCTTTTCAGGTAAACATTTTCATTTCTTGTTCTCCGCGTCTCAACAGCATTATGGACTATCATCTTTATCTCATCGTTTTTTGCCGCTCTCTTTACCATGTAATGAAAAGCGCCATTGTTGAGGGCTTCTATCGCGGTTTTTTGTGAAGCGTAAGCTGTCATAATTATCACGGGAAGATTAGGTTCATATTCCTTTACTGCCGAGAGAACCTCAAGTCCATTAATTCCTTTCATCTTGATATCGGTCATTATAGCGTCATAATTTGCCCTTTTCATCTCCTCTATCGCATGTTCGCCATCACCGACCGTCTTGACATTATACCCCTCCTTTTTAAGCATTATAGAAAGGTATTGACACATACTCTTTTCATCATCAACTATTAGTACTCTCTCACCTGCCATTAATCAGACCCTCCCAGACTATACTTTGCTAAGTTCGTTTCTGACTTCCTCGATTTCCATCCTGTTTATCTTATACTTTGCCGGAATCAGAATTCTAAAGGTAATCCCCTTTTCTTCCGAGCTTTCCACATTTATCGTACCTGAATGACTCTCAATAATCCTTCCCGCGGTAGCCAGCCCCAGCCCTGTACCACCTTCCTTTGTAGTAAAGAACGGTTCAAAAATATGGGGTAGAACATTGGACGGAATCGGGGGTCCGTCATTTATAAATTTTATTTCAGCGCACTTCGTTTTTTTAGCACCTTCCTCAAGCGCTTCCTCAATCATACCTACCCTGATAACAATGTTTCCATCCCTTCCTACAGCTTCACAGGCATTAAGTCCAAGATTTAGAAAGACCTGCCTGATTTGTTCATCATCGGCGTATATCCTCAAACCTTCAGCCTCACTTTCAAACCTGATACTCCCTCCACCGCGAAGATAAGAACCGTGTTTTAACAAAAGAATTGTTTCTTTAAGACAATTCTCAATATCTACCAAATCAAACTCGGGTTTTCGGAGTCTTGCGTATTCGAGAAAATCTGTAATCATTCCGTCAAGACGCTCCGATTCACGAATTATCAGATCCATAAGTTCCCCGTTTTCGCCGGTTACGTCTAACTCCTCTTTAAGCATCTCCGTCGAACCACAAATAGAAGCGAGGGGCGCTCGTATTTCATGGGCGATTGCCGCTGAAAGTTCTCCAACCGCCGCCATCCGGGCCGATTTCCGTACCTTCTCTCTCATTATATTAACTTCGGTTAAATCCTGAAAGAGAGCTATTACACCCCTCTTCTCAGCATTTTCATCTCTAAGAAGTGAAATGTTTATTCCAATCGGCAGCTCGCGACCATCACTCCTGGAAAGCCTTATTTCACCCCTGTTTCGTTGAACCCCCGTTTCCATCACAAGAAGAAGTTCATCGAGAAGAGAATCCATATCCGGAACGATTTCTTCAAAAGGTTTTTCTTTTACACTTCTGGTCTTTTCTACATTCAGTATTTTTCGCGCGGCGGGATTCATCGAGACAATTCGACCATCCAGATCCACTACAATAAGACCGCTGCTCATATTATTAACAATAGAATCATTATTTAGTTGTATCCTCTTTATCTCCTTTACCTTGTCGGCCAACTCTTCCCCGCTGTTCTGTACCCTTTTTGAAAAGTATCCACTAATCAAACCTACGGAAACAAAAACGCCCATATGGATATACCCTCTAAGTAATGAATGGAAAAGGTTCTGGCGCGTAAAGATGAGAACGCCTTCCGGAGATCGGACATGGCCGCTGATTTCAAGAAGGCAGTAAATAATATAAACTGAAGCCGCGATAAGGGATGTAACTAGCCCCCCCTGAACCTGGAAATACAAGCCACCCACAAAGATTGGGAGTATATATAGTATTGAAAAAATCGAACCGGAGCCGCCACTGTAATGGACAATAAGAGTTAGAACGGCAAGATCGACTCCTATAAGAAGATGTATCAGATGAGTAAAAGAAGCCCCTCCTCTGTAAGCGAGATAGACAGCTCCTGTCGCAAGATATATTACTCCAAGAAGACTGTACAGCGCAACAGCCGACAGTTCCCTGCTTTGCAGCTGAAGGGCGATAACCGCCGCACCAACAACAAGTGTTGCCACAACCAGTCTGACAAAAACAAGTTTTCTTATCTTTTCATCATCCCGGCAAGCACGCGGCATGAGATTCATAAATTCCTTCCCTACTAAAGGTCTTACTATGATCCGGAAACAACGGTAACCAATTTGAACATCGGAAGGTACATAGCTATTAACATACCTCCAACGACAAGCCCCATTACAACAATCATAATCGGTTCTATAGCGGAGGTAAGAGCGTCTACCGCTGAATCCACTTCGTCATCATAAAAGTCGGCGATCTTTTCAAGCATCTCGTCGAGAGCGCCGGTTTGTTCGCCAACGGCGACCATTTGAACCACCATAGGAGGAAAAACTCCACTCTCCTTTAGGGGATCGGCAATAGTATTACCCTGGCTAATACTTTCTCTAGTTTTAAAAATGGCCTTTTCTATCACCTTGTTGCCGGATGTCTTCGCGGTTATCTCAAGACCGTCAATAATAGGTACACCGCTTGCAGTAAGAGTGCCGAGAGTCCTGGTAAACATTGCAACAGCGCCCTTCCTTATCACAGGTCCAAGTATGGGAAGTTTGAGTAAAAAGCTGTCAATTCGTAGTTTTCCTTCTTCCGTCCCGTTATATTTCTTTATGCCGAAGAACCCTCCAACCATCACTCCTAAAACAAGGTACCAATTAGCTCTCAGGAAATCGCTCAACCCCATCACAATTCTAGTAGGCAGGGGCAAGGTACCCCCAAAATCAGTGAACATTCTGGCAAAGGTGGGAATAACAAACATAAGCATAAAGATCGTCGCACCTCCGGCGACAACCATTACTATTGTCGGATAGGTTAAAGCTCCCTTGATCTTACGCCGCAAGGCATCCTGTTTCTCGAGAAAAACAGCAAGTCTGTTAAGAATAATATCAAGGATTCCACCCGATTCGCCAGCATCTACCATATTCACAAAGAGCTCGCTAAAACAGTGATGTTTACCCAAGGCTTCAGCCAATGTAGCGCCCGACTCAACATCCTGCATAACTTCTGTTACGATCTCCTTGAAATATTCCTTCTCCAGCTGGCTCGATAAAATATCCAGACACTGAACAAGCGGTAGCCCTGCGTTGATCATTGTAGAAAACTGCCGCGTAAAAATCCCAAGATCCTTGACGCCGACTTTTTTATTCATCCCGAAATTTATATTAAGATCCTTGGGTTTTTGGCGAACTTGTGTAAGAATAATCTTTTTCTTACGGAGATAACTCATAAGCTGTCCCTTGTCAGCTGCTTCATACTCTCCGGAAACATTCTCCCCTGCCGGTGTTCTTCCCTTCCAAACGAATGTAGTAGCCATTTACATCACCCCTTCGCGTAGATTATTTTTTGAACTGGTATTTTTGTTTCGCACTTTTCTCTCCAAACATTTGTTCGAGTTCAATTGTATCAGAGCTCCTTCGAAGGGCTTCACCTCTTGCTATCTTCCGATTCACAACAGCTCTGTAAAGAGCTTGATTCATCGTCTGCATTCCATATTTTTGTCCCGCCTGCATCAACCCATATATCTGGTGAATCTTATCATCCCTGATTGTCGCGCTTATAGCGGGAGTACAAACCATAACTTCAGCCACAAGCACTCTTCCCCTGCCGGATGCATGAGGAATAAGCTGCTGCGTGACAACTCCATTTAACACAAAAGCGAGCTGCGCCCTGACCTGGGACTGCTGAGCCGCCGGAAAGTTATCAACTATTCTATTGATAGACTCAAAGGTGGAATTTGTATGAAGGGTCGCGAAAGCAAGATGCCCTGTCTCGGCTATCGTAAGCGCCGCCTGCATAGTTTCCCTGTCCCTCATCTCTCCTATAAGTATTATATCCGGGTCTTGGCGAAGGACATGCTTAAGCGCCATCGCGAATGATTCCGTATCAGCCTTCACTTCTCTCTGATTAACAATACATTTCTTATGCTTATGTATATACTCGATAGGATCTTCAATTGTGATGACATGCGCCATGCGCTCAGTGTTGATTTTGTCTATTATACTTGCCAGAGTCGTGGATTTTCCGCTTCCTGTCGGTCCTGTTATAAGAACAAGCCCATTCCTTTTTTCGGATAGTTCCTTTACGGCAGGAGGGAGTCCAAGACTTTGAAAATCAAGTATTTCAAAAGGGATTTTTCTTATAGCAATACTTGTTACTCCGCGCTGTTGGTAGACATTTGCTCTGAAACGAGAGAGGCCCTGAATGCCAAAGGAGAAATCGAGCTCCTTATGGTTTTCATACCTCTTTTGTTGCTCTTCGGTTAAAACACTATAGGCAATTTGCTTGGACATATCAGGGGTAACAACATCCCCCGAAGAGCGTATTATCTCTCCGTCAACCCTATAAACCGGCGGCGAGCCTGCCGTAATATGCAAGTCGCTCGCTTTCTTATCGCTCATCTCCTGAAGTAATGTCCTTAGCTTTAACATACAATTCCCACTTTCAAAGAACTTTTAATCCTCACTGCTTTCCTTTAGAACTTCTTCAACGGAGGTTATCCCCTGCTTTACTTTGTCAATACCGTCGCCTCTCAATGTTACCATGCCCTCCTTAATAGCCTGTTGCTTGATCTCAGCCGTCGAACACCGGTCTAAAATCATTTCTTTGATTTTGCTCGACACCACCATAACTTCATATATTCCGGCTCTACCCTTATATCCTGTGCCGTTGCATTTTGGGCACCCCGTCGGTTGATAAATTTCAAAAGGCGCTTCATCTTGCACTCCGAGCTCCCTTGCCAGCTCCGGATGTATTTCTGTTTTCTGCTTGCATTCGTTGCATAAACGGCGGACAAGCCGCTGAGCCAAAATGAGATTTGTAGAGCTGGCAACCAAAAAAGGCTCAATCCCCATATCCATCATTCTATTGATTGTGCTCGGGGCATCGTTTGTGTGCAAAGTGCTAAGAACAAGATGCCCAGTAAGCGCGGCCTTTACAGCGATTGAACCTGTTTCCAGATCTCGAATCTCTCCTACCATTACAATATTAGGATCCTGCCGCAGGAAAGCCTTTAAAGCCGCCGCGAAAGTAAGCCCTATCTCTTCATGAACATTGACTTGATTTATACCCTCCAGGTTATATTCCACAGGATCTTCTGCGGTCATAATATTATGCACCGGCTCATTTATCATGCTAAGCGCCGAATAAAGAGTCGTTGTTTTACCGCTCCCTGTAGGACCGGTTACCAAAACCATCCCATATGGCGATTTTATTGCCTTTATAAATTTCTCAAAAGATTCAGGATGAAACCCAAGTTTTTTTAAATCGACTTCAAGATTACTCTTGTCCAGAATTCTCATAACGACTTTTTCACCGAAAATTGTCGGAAGCGTACTAACACGGAGATCTATTTTCTTTGAACCAATGCGAATTTTAATACGTCCATCCTGAGGTATTCTCTTTTCCGCGATATCGAGTTCAGCCATAATCTTCAATCTGGACGTGATAGCGCCCTTCATTCTGTAAGGGGGAGACATCATCTCGTGAAGTATACCATCAATTCTGAATCTAACCCTTAAAGTCTTCTCGAAGGGCTCAATATGGATATCACTGGCACCCTTGTTAACAGCATCGGCAATCAGAGAATTAACTAATTTAACAACTGGAGCATTTTCATTCTGAGCCTCTGCCAGGCCGAGATCCTCTTCCTCATCCTCAACAATTTCAAAATCCTCCTCCATATCCCGCATCACTTCAGCGAGAGAATCAGCGGAATCATAGAAGCGATCTATAGCTTTCTTTATCGCACTCTCGGTTGCTACTACAGGCCGAACCTCAAGCCCTGTAATAAACTTAATATCGTCAATAGCGAAAATATTATCAGGATTGGCCATGGCGACAGTTAAGGTTCTACCTTCACGCTTAACTGGGACAACCTGAAACTTCGTAGCTACTTCGGCTGGAATTAATTCAACGGATTGTTCTTCGGCCTCTATATTTTCGAGATCTATCGCTTCCACCTGGTATACCTGTGAAAGAAATTCAGATAGCATATTCTCCGACAGGGCACCGGTTTTTACAAGATTATAACCGATACTGCCACCCGATTTGCTTTGTTCCTTCACCGCAAGCGCAAGTTGGTCTTGTGTTATAAGACTGGTTTCAAGCAGCTGATCTGCGATATCTTCCTTCAAATAACTCCTCCACCCGGACAACTATTAAAGTTGAAATACAGTCTCGGCAGCAATAATTGTTCGATAACATCTGTCATTTCTTTATTCGGCAAAGTTTTCCATATACTTACGACTTTTTTTCAAGCGCAAATAATATGCCATCATTTGGCTCGTTATTATCTAATCTTGAAACAACCGGCGATTCAGAGTTTACCTGCTCGAATACCAACTGCTTACATCATGTTAAAGCGTTTGATTATGTTGTTTAATAAATGGTCATCCCGCAGTTTAAAATGTGAAACAAGCCTATTTAGGCACGGATAATTATTCCCGGCGGCAAATCATTTTTTGTGTAGTTTCGCATTATGCGAATACCATAAAAGATTATGCGAATTATGAATATGGAGTGCAAATCAACCAGTTATCGACAGATTTTTTGCCATACAGTACAAAAATTAATTGACAAAATTCCAGATTATTCCAATCCTGAAATGTCTCTCGCCCATATAATAACCAGGTAAAGTCTGGTAACGAGAATCCATGAAATTCCTGATCTGCAATTTAATAAGAGCGGACATAAGGGTTATCGAAACGGAGAAATTCTGAACGGCAGCAGGCTCAATTACCATTGTCCCCCAGCTTCTTCTTCCAGTCTCTATTGAATCAAAACGAAGCGTTAAAGTTTCCGTATCCTTGAATACAGGCATCTTTAAAAAGAGATTTCCACTAACACGATATTCAGGTATACCATCGGTATAATCATTCCCAGTCAGAAAATAGTCTCCGGCAAGTTTATAACCGAATCGTGACCCGCGGTATTTTCCATCGACGCCGTATTCAGCCCTGATACCGGAAACTTCCTCAATATTCGAAGAATTGTATAGCTCGTTATTGTTGTTCTCGGCTATAATGCCACCTTCCTCACGCCTCAAAAAGAGATGTAATAAAAGACCCGAACTAAAATATTTTTCCAAGGATATTTCATGAGTGATTTCAGGTCTCAATTCTTTGTTGCCAATATTTCTAATTTCATAGCAATCAAAAATAGTATCCGGCTCAGGATGAAAGAGCATAGCGGCAGAAGGAAGTACCATCTTTCTTGAAATAAGCAAAGTTTCATAAGATCCTGTTTTCCCTTCGTGGCTTATTCCAAATTCTCCTCCCAGGTAGGATCCGGCCTCGCTGTGCTCTCCTCCGTAAATTCCGCTTCTTAAAGCAAAATTTTTCCGCGAATGGGATGATATAACAATACCCCCCTCGTAATTTTCTATCTCTGGTGCGACTCTCTTCCCTGCGAACCTGTTTTCATAGTAATCGCGCCTGCCGGAAAAGAAGTTTCTCATGTGAACCCGTCCTAATTTTCTGTCGAAAATAAGAGAAAGAGTTGAACGTAAACCCGAAACGCTTCCTTCAAACCGTTCCCTTTTAAAACCAAAGTTCCTCACGGATGCCTTTAACCCATTGTGCCTGTACTGCATCCATGAATCAAAACCACGGCTTCTTATATCTTCAAGTGATGAACAGGCTGAACCTGCAAATGTATCCTCAAATCTTGTAAAATGTATCACCGCGCTATGTTGTGGATCACACCCGAAAGAAACTTCCATTGAAACCGATCTTGCGTCATCTCTCCCCACACGGTTTTTTGGATAAGCTGCAAGGGGTTCAAAAAAATCCTGAAGATACTCATTATAAACAATAGTACCGTTTATATATGATTTTGGAGTAGAAAACCAGATTCTTCTCGCTCTGCGATTGTTACCTCCATATGTGAAGTTCGCTTGGGCAAACGGAGATTCTCTTCCGCCTCTTTCAAGAACAACATTAATGGCGCCGGCATTTGAGATATACCCGTTTATGGAAGGAGAACCGCTGTAAACTACTTCAATCCGTTTTACGCGTGACAAATCTATAAATTTAACTAGAGGCTCCGAGGTATAAATATTACTTAGAGGCATACCATTCACCAACAAATTCATACCATAACTCTTCCTGCCGCTAACCGAAAACCCTGTAGAAGAACCCGGGGGACCCTTACGCCAAAAGGACACACCGGGTATTATTTCAAGAA
>JAGHBT010000301.1 GCA_021160845.1 bacterium
ACATAATATCCTGTATCAGTTAAGCGATATGATAAAGAAAAGGTATTATCACCATGGGTTTTCCCCTATGGCGGTTAGAAAAAATAACCGTAACTATTTCAGGTCGTTATTGCCTGCTACAGTTCATGTTCACGAATGGATACCCAAAGATTGGTAGCCACGCGCATGCGTTTGTTACAGTCTATTCAGAAATGCTATTCCGCGTCTTTTTCCTTGGCTGAATCTTTTTTATCCGGACGTATAGACTCTATTTCAGGAGAATGCGGAGGAGCAATATTCGGCATATTCATTCCCTGATATTCTGGCGGTGTCTTGAAAAGTGATTTGTCAATAGGGCCCTCCTTGATATTTTTTAATTCCATTTCGCCGTAGGGTTCTACCGATCGGATTAGTTTTAACGGTATTTCAAATTTGTCGCATACCCATGCTGTCATTAATTTTTTACCCTCATCTGAAATTTCCATAATTTTGCACTTGTACCCGTTTATTTTTTCTGTTCCTGTTTGTTTAGTTCCATAGCGTTCGGCTGATTGTTTATAGCTTTCAAAGGGGTTGTTTGAAGCACTTTTCATACTGCCGTTCTTGATTGTCATAAACATTTTCTGAGAGTGGATCAGCACATTCGTCCTGCCCGTGCCGAGGTCAACAATGATACTGATATCCTCACCCTCTTCATTCATGTCCATCCTGTAATTCGATCCGCTGAGAAAGAGTTTTCCCTTAATTATATTCTCTCCATCTTTACTTATTAAATCAGCTGAAAAATCATCAGAGGCTGCAAGAGCTGATGTTGAAAACAGCACAGTTGCTAACATCGCCAAAACAAACATTTTTGCAAAACACGATTCGGTTCTCATTTTTCCTCCTTTTGTTTAAGGGTAATAACATTATAGTATCGTTGTATATTATCATGCAAACTTTAAAATTTGATACAAATAAATTTGAAAAACAAATATTTTCAATTTATAAAGGGTTATTATGACTATTCATGTTCGAAGAATATTACGTGAATTTTATTGACAAGCCAGCTTAATATATGTATTGTGGCATGTGTGTTTCCAAAATGAGGCTCAAAATGGAATTTATAAGTAGATTTTTTGATCCACCACGGCAGAGTTATTTTCTCTTTGGGCCGAGAGGCACAGGTAAATCTACTTTCATCCAAAGGTGGTATGACGAAATTTTATATCTGGATATGCTCGATCCGGAAGTTTTTCGACTGTATGTAGCGGCTCCTGAGCGGCTTCGCGAGAGATTGCTTGCATCTCCCGGCATATCCATAGTGATTATTGATGAGATTCAGAAAATTCCTGAGCTTTTGGGACTTGTTCACGCTCTCATTGAAGAAAAACGTAATATCACATTTGTTTTGACGGGGTCAAGCTCACGTAAATTGAAACGATCGGGCGTTAACCTCTTGGCGGGGCGAGCTCTTCTGTCTCATCTGCATCCTTTTATGGCCTCCGAGCTGGGTTCTCGCTTTTCATTAGAAAAGTCTTTAAAGGAGGGATTGCTTCCTATTGTCTGGGATTCTACGAACCCGCAAAAGGTATTGGAGGCTTATACAGCATTGTACATCAGGGAAGAGGTCCAGAATGAGGGTCTCGTAAGAAACATTGGCAGCTTCTCGAGATTTATCGAAGCGATAAGTTTTTCCCATGCTTCCGTACTTAATGTCAGCAATATAGCCCGTGAATGTAGTGTTAATCGTAAGGTTGTCGAAGGATATATCGAAATACTTGAAGATCTTCTGTTGGCATATAGAATCTCTATATTCACTAAACGGGCACGTAGAGCGGTAATTAACCACCCAAAGTTCTATCTTTTTGATGCCGGTGTATTTCGTTCAATCAGAGCCAGGGGTCCGCTGGATCAAAGTAAGGAAATAGATGGTGTTGCTCTTGAAGGGCTTGTAGGTCAGCACCTTAGAGCCTGGATTGATTACTCCGATTCAAGCAATAAATTGTATTTCTGGCGAACGCGTTCTGGCAGCGAAGTTGATTTTATCCTTTACGGCGAGGGTGGATTCTACGCGATAGAGGTTAAGAACTCCGCTGTCCTGCATCCTAAGGACATGAGAGGATTGAAGACTTTCAAGCTGGATTACCCCGAATGTAAAGCAATTCTTTTATACCGCGGTAAAGAACGCCTTTTGAGAAAAGATATTCTTTGCGTACCCTGCGAGGAGTTTCTCCGCTCATTAAAACCCAATTCACCAATAATATGAAAACCAAGGTTGAACGGCATCAAAAACTATATCAGTAATCCCAATCACCATAACTGATGGGAAAGCTGTTCAGTTCTTCTTTTATAAATCTCCAGTTTGATAAAAACTTATCCATGTATGAGGTAAACCTGATGTTATGATTACGTTCCAGTAAGTGTACAAGCTCATGGACTAAAATATATTCTAAACACTGGGGCGGCCTTTTTGCCAACTCGAGGTTTATCCAAACGCGTTTTGCCCTAACATTGCATGTCCCCCATTTGGTTTTCATACGCTTTACGCCCCAGTCATTAGTCTTTACACCGATTGTGCCTTCCCATTTTTCAATCAATCCGGGTATTAGATATTTTAGCTGATGGCGGTACCATTCTGTTAACACTCGTCTTCTTTGTTGTTTATTGCTTCCCTCGCGCACGTAGAGATCCAGATATTTTTTATTTCGGATCTCGGCTTTATTTCGGAAAGGAGCCTTTTGATAGATTACATTAAGTAAATAACGCTGCCCCTTATAGTAATGACTCTCTCCGGAGACATACTCGCGTGGAGATTGACACTTTTGTTGTTTGAATTTTGATCGGTGCTTTTTAATCCATGATAATTTTGATATCGCGAATAATCTTAATGCCTCATCGTCGATATGCCTGGGCGTAGCGATCCGGACACGGCCATAGGGGGGATATACGGCAAGATGCAGGTTTTTTATATTCTTTCTAACTACATCTATAGTTATGTTATCAACAGATATCTTGTGTGTCTTAGTACTCATTCTGATTCTTTACTATTTGAAAAACGCGTTCAGCTTCTTCTTTGTCTTCTATATGTTCTTTTATCGCCCATTTACGCTTTTAACAAACTCATCCCGCACGGCATCACTCCCATTTGATGGCATTGTTAGCACTTTTACTGCACAAGATATTATACATTTTTTGCATTATCCAACTTTCTATGAACGAAAGACAATAATGCGAAAATATCTAAGGCATCATGTTCGGTCACAGGCCAAGATACTTTTGGTACATGAGCGGTTGGGTTCCGCACTGCGCCAAATAGACCAATTAGAATATTACTGAATCCTTTTTGCTCACTTTGTTCTGTTTCAGTTACAAGTGAGTTAATAGCCAAAATTGGATTTTTAACAGAAAAAACTGTGTTAAATAGTTCCGTGCCATCAGTGGTTAGAGACGACATATCTCTAATTCTTTGAGTCACACCTTTGATTCCTTAGAGAACCGCATGAAAATAGTTTTCTTCCAATAATTCAGCACGGCAATACTTAAAAATTTCAGTATGTGCTCCTCTATCTTCGAGGGTTGCTCGAAGTGCACCCGCTCTAGCGCGTGCTCCTTTTAAAGTTGTTTCTTTTTGAGTGTGGATGACCGTTCCGTCTTCTCTTACACTGAAGCCTGAAAAGGACAAAACAACAT
>JAGHBT010000050.1 GCA_021160845.1 bacterium
GCAATACCTCCCCTTTTAGTTCCCCTTCTTTT
Source organism: bacterium (assembly GCA_021160845.1). Lineage (GTDB taxonomy): Bacteria > Krumholzibacteriota > Krumholzibacteriia > Krumholzibacteriales > WJIX01 > JAGHBT01. The sequence continues at coordinate 33 of JAGHBT010000050.1, forward strand.
TTTATAAAGCGTATTTCACTGGAGGGGACTTCAATGCTTATTTTTGTTTGTACAAGATTCACGCTATTTCGGTAGTTTGTTATATCAAAGTAAACGGGAAGAGGTTCTTGGTTTACTTCGAATGAGTAAATTGTAGGATGCTCTTCCAGATACTTGTAGAAATTGTTTCTTGATTTAATAATTTTTTCATTTTCAATTGCCGCGATGAGGTCGTGCGCACTGTCTGTCCTTATATCCGGATCTGCTATGTAGTCAATGTTATCCGGATTAAAGTTACTAATATTTTGAACTTCCTCAGGCCTGATATACATCAGTTCCTGAATACTTCTGAGGGTGTAGAATTGTTTCATTCTCTGCAATCTATCCGTTGTTTCCCTGGCGCTTTCTCCATAATGTTCAATAGCATAGATATAGATTCCATTAAGGTTGAAGTTCTGAAAGGGAATTAACATATCGAGGGTTTTATAGTACCATATTTCACCGGGAGGGGTCATTCTGTAAAATCCTATATTCCCAGGCACTTTTGATCTGACGGAGGGCACTCCGAAACGTATCAGGGTTTCTCCTCTTTTATCCCAGCCCGGGGGTTTTTCCATTCCAAACAGCTTTTTAGCCAAGCTGACTCTCATGTCATGTTCCATTTTGCGTTCGTTCTTTTTTGTTGTAGGGGTGGGATCTTTATATATCCAGAATTTTTTTCTCCACTTAGCTCTGCCAAAGGGGTCTTTTATGGAGAGGAATTCTTTCTTTTGATATTTATTCAATAAATATTGGAGGCCGTAGTAGATATCTTTCTCAAATGGCGCAAGGTTTTTTATTAGCTCGTCTTCTCCCTTGAAATCCTCCGCGCTTATAATAGTTACCGCTGAAAAGAGCAGTACAATCATGGCAATAATTATTTTCATGCTTTTCTGTTTCATTTTGCTTACCTCTTTTCCGCCATAATCATTTATTTGCCTTGTAGAGTAAAAATCCTCCCAGTACTAAAAATATAATGTTCCCTGACCAGGCGCCTATGAGGGGATGGATAACACCGCTTTTACCAAATGCCTGCCCCAGTCTTAATATCCCGTAGTAAGTAAAACTGATGAGGAGCGTCAATCCAAACCCGGTTGCCATAGATGGTTTTCTTTTGCTTGCCGAAAGGGCCGTCCCAATAATAGTAAATAACAGGCTTGTAAACGGGAAACTGAATTTAAAATAAAGATCCACCCTATATTTGTTAATAGATCCGCCCTGACGTTTAATCTTGTCGATATATTCTTTGAGCTGGACAAAATTCATTTCTTCAGGTTCCATTTCCTTTCTCGCCAAGTCACTTGGTTTTACTTCAAGTTTCGGCATGGAGAGGCGGCTGAAGCGTTCTGTACTTTCCTCATTATTTGAGAAAGACCTTGAAACCCCATCGATAAAAACCCACATTGTACCGTTCCAGAATCCCTTTTTAGCGTCTACTCTGGTTTTCAGATGGGAGCCGTTATATTCTTGAACTATTACATTTGTAAGGGCTTTCAATTTGGTATCGTATTTTTCTGCGTAATATGTCATGTTATTTTTTCCTTGATAGTGCAGGTTCTTCTTAAATCTTGAAGTGCTTCTATCTCCTATTTTCTCTATATCAACGTGCAGGATTTCTTCTGCTCTGTGGTTTGTACATGGAACAATAATTTCGTTAAATCCTATTGAAAAAACAGATATTAGAAATGCGGATAGTATTAACGGCATTGCTATTCTTACAAGTGGTATTCCGGATGAGATAAGAGCCGTAACTTCATTATCCCGCGATAGTTTCCCAAGTGAGAAAACTGTTCCAAGAAGAACTGCTACCGGTAGAACCAGCAGAATTATCCACGGTGTTTCAAAAAAGTAATAAGAGACTACTTGGAAAACAGTAGCGCTGTGATCTATAAAATCGTCAATTTTTTCGTTAAAATCGACGGTTAAGTAAATAGTTGTAAAAGCCAACAAACCCAGAAAGATGTTTTTCCAGAATGATGAAAGAATATATTTATCATGGATTTTCATTGTTATTTTTCCAGTTTGTGAGTGTTAGAACAAAGTTAAACTCAAGTTATAATATAGTTTTTATTCTCTTTTTACGCCACTGTTTCAGTGGGTTAATCTTTTTCCAGTTAATGGTTTTGGTTTCGTTAACTACTATGTGAATAAGCCCAATTGATAATGTACTAAAAAGAATGTTTGGTAGCCACATTGCTAGCCACGGAGCAAGGTATTGCCTGTCCGCGAGTTTTTCCCCTCCAATTAAAAAGATGTAGTAGATTACGAAAAGGAGAATACTGAATCCAATGGCCATTGTTACACCCTTTTTCCCTGATAGAAGGGCCAGGGGCGCGCCTATAAGAATAAAAATTGTACAACTGAAGGCGATTGAGTATTTTTTTTGTATTTCAACTTTGTATCGGGATATTTGGCTTTTCTTTGCTTCCATAACCCTAATTTCATTCTCCATTTTTCCCAGGGCTTTTTTGATTGACAGGATAGTTTCGGGTCTGTGTTTAATTTCTGCCGGAGAATGTAATTTGCCGCCTCTTGTTGGTTTGGAAACGACAGTTGCGGTTGAGTCGAAAATTTGGGGTAATACGCGGGAAAATGTCTTTTTTATGGGCGGTAGGGCGATTGTGTGCATTCGTTCTAGGCTTTTGTCAATTTCTTTGTTTATTTCTCTGATTCGGGCTTTCATCATGGCAATATTCATTTCTCTATCACCGCGATAGTTACGTTTTGTCCTGTTTAGGTCTCTGTCGGAATCCTGAATGTTAAGAGTGTAATGTTCGAAAAGAGTTTTGCGGTAAGTGGATATATCATCCGGATTAGGCATTTTGTGTATTTCACCGTTTTCAAGTTCGAATTGAAGGAGGTTTTTTCTTTTAATATATTTCATTCTTCCCTTTTCAGCAATTGTGATAACCGGAATCCCCTCTTCGTCGAGTTGAAATATCTGTACTCCCTTTATTGCCCCGGTTTTATCATTCTTTTGCTGAATAAGAAGTGTGTAGCCTTTTACTGATTTACAGAAAACATTTTCTTTGATTTTTATTGTTGGTTTCATTTTTCCAATGTCGATCATTAACCCCAATAATTTGTGATTACTTTCCGGCAGTACATAATTATTGAACCAAACAAGTCCACCTGTCAGGATGAGTGAGGCTAGGAGAACCGGTGTGATAATTCTGTACAACGAGATACCGCTGGATTTCATCGCGGTTATTTCATTATCAGCTGCTAATTGCCCAAATGCCATCAAGGTGGCGGGCATAACTGACATTGGTATAATTAATGCGAACATATGTCCCAGACTGAGTATAAAGAACTCCATGGCTACGAGGAAATTAATACCCTTTCCGATGAATAAATCGAGGTAACGGTAAAGGAAATCCATGATGAAGATAAATGTGATAATAGAGAATCCGAAGAGGTATGGAGTAATATGATTTTTGAGTATGTATTTATCTATAGTACGCATTTTCATAGTGTTATAAAGGTTGAGGGTAAGTTTTCACCATTATTCCGGGAAAATTGGTAAAGGGGTTTTGAAAGAGTAAAGTGCTCCTTTCTGAATAACAAAATAGGTCCGCCGTTGAATGTCCATTTCCCAAAGAGCCGTGAATTTACTCTTTGGTGAGGAGATGGAGATGGTGTATATTTTTGTGGACAGCGCGGGGGGGATTTGTATTTATTTATGGACACTGTCTCGCCTGCCTTAAATTGTAGGTATGTCCGTGAAAAATAATTATCGTAATTGTAACTTAACATAATTACCTGTTTGTATGTAGCTTTTTCTGGATCATTTTGCTTGAGAGTTGAAATTGATTCTAATCCATAAGATTAATTTTCCTGATCAAATAAAAAAGAGGTTTGCGGCGGCAGGGGTTTTTACTATTTCCCTCTTTTTGTTTTTGATATATGCGTCAATGATTACGGGCCAATCACTGGAAGTGGATTTGCTCGAAATGGGCAGGAATGTGAGAGTTTGTTTATACGAAACTGAAAAGGGAGAGTTACCCTTTACTTATATGAAGCTTGGACTTAGCCGGAGAGTATCATTCCTTGGCGGAATTCCCGACCTCAGGAAACTCTACAGGGAGTATGATATAGAGACAGGTTTCGTTTATGACTTTCTAGTTCCCGGAGACTATGGGTTTGTTAAAAGAGAGAGCAGGAAACAGGGATTTTATTATTATTCTCCGAGAGATATGCAAATTCCCGGTATGGGAATTAATATTGAAACGCTGGAGGAGAGAAGCGAAGCTATAAGAAGTGTTTCTTTTTACGAGGGTTGGGTGGAGAATGTTCGATATGATCTTAGTAAAGAAAGGGTAGAAGGCCACAAGGGCGGTATGCTCGATATTGATATTCCAATTAATCTTCCAAAGCAGATTGAGTGGTTTATAGGTGAGGGGGAAGAAACAAATCTGTCTATTTCCGGGAGGGAAGAGATTACAATTGGAGGCGATTCGAGGTGGTGCAGTAACTGTCCGCGAACTGAAGGCATGCCTGAACCTCAAAAATTCCCCGATCTTGATATGCAGCAGAAATTGTCCGTTAATCTTCACGGGACTATCGGAGAGAAAATTAAAGTCGCGATAAATCATTCGAGTCAAGGTAACGGTTTACAGTCTGTGAACCAGGTCCGCGTACATTATCAAGGGTTTGAAGATGATATTATAAAATTAATTGAAATGGGGGATACCGATTTGACCCTGAGCGGAGCACAGATGATTCGCTATTCCGGATCCGCGAAAGGGCTGTTCGGAGTAAAGGTTAAAGGTCAGGTAGGCCCCATTAATTTAACTGTGATTGCCAGTAAAGAAAAAGGCGAAACTGCCTCAGGCACTTTTTCCTCAGGCGGAGGGCAGAGCAGAAAGAATGTAATAGCGGATTATGGCTTTTTGAAACGTCGTTTTTTTTATCTTGAAAATCCGGGTCCTAATTATACTTATGTTGGTAAAGTTTATCCGAAAATTGACGGAACAGATAGTCTGGAAGTATTTATTGAAATGAATGTAATGGCTGAATGGACTAGTGACAATCCGAGGTGTTTTTTAAAGGCTTACCCCGATTCCGGGAATGATGGTTTGGCGGATGACATAGCAAATGATTCAACGGGATGCTGGGATTCCTGGTACAGAGTATTAACCGAGGGAAAAGACTACCAACTGATTCAGGATTATTCCAGCGAGGATGAAGAAATAAAATATCTTGGGATATATCTGAATCAGACGCTTCCGGATGATAAGGCTTTGGCTGTGAGGTATATTAATGATGGTGGAGATACGATTGGTGATTACAATGTTGACTTCGAGAATTATGGAGGTGATCAGCCGCCTGGCGATCACTCATTTTATTACGCAGAGTTAATATGCCCGCAAAAGAGTGATTTCAGCCCTTCCCATTCGAAATTCTCCTCAACCTGGAATATGATGATGAGAAATATCTATGCGCTTAATATGAGTAATATCACCAGAGGAAGCCTGGATGTAAAAATTGAAAAAGTAACAAAGACTCAGGGAAGCAAGGATATTCATGAGC
>JAGHBT010000300.1 GCA_021160845.1 bacterium
AGTAGGATCAGTAAAATAAGTGACAGATTCGCCGTTTTAAATAAACTTCCCCTCGTGGAATTTCTTATCAGAATCCCAGTTCCTGAAATAATTATAAAAACAAGAAAAAAGAATCCACGGGAAGTGGGAGAAAAAAGCATTCTTTCAAATGATGAAGTGAGATAATCAACCCGCGGATTACAGAATATGCTTCCCCATAACCCGCCTCTTTCACTTACTGTAATAAAAGTACCACTAACAATATTTCTCTTTATTACCGTATCCGGCGGGCTGCTGCCGATTGGAGGAAAAATAACCAGAAGATCCACATTCTTATGTTCTCCTAATCCAAAATGAGCTACCGGAGGCGAGAAGATAGATGACCCATCGGCGCTCCTTATCTCCCTGAATCCCAGCAAATAATCCTTTTCGCCAGCATAATTCGACTGATAAATATATACCCTGCCGCCTATTCCAAATCTATTTTTACCTTCACATCTCAGCTTAACTTGAAGAAAATTATTCTGATCCACCCTGTTCTTACGAATAATCAGGCCGGTGCGGTCTCTCCTAAGCAATACAATATCGAGGTCCCCATCTCTGTCGATATCCACAGCAGTCCCATTTGTAACAGGAATCTTGCAGAAAAAACCCTTAAAAGCACTGCTTTCCTCAAAAACATTATTTCCCCTGTTGTGATAAAATACACAAGGGCTTTCACTGTTAATAAGATAGATATCCACCAGCCCGTCCTGATCAAAATCACCGGAAAGAGCATCGTTCGTCCGCCCGGGATATCCGGTTTTAGAACTGTCTGTCAGGTTCCTAAAGAAACCCTTTCCATTATTTGCAAAAAACATATTCTTTGGGATTTCATCGCTTCCGGCTGTCCAGTCTGAAACACAGTAGATGTCAAGATCAGCGTCATTATCAAAATCGGCAACCGTGCTAGAACAAAAGTGTATATCTCCCGGAGCACTCAGGGCTTCTTCTGAGGGATGAAAGCGGCCGCCGCCGTCATTAAAACTTACAAAAGGTCTACCCCCGCTATCTAGAGGCCTGTAATTGATAAAAATATCCTGATCTGAATCACTATCAAAATCGCCGAAGGCGCCACCGAAAGACCCCTCTGATAGAATACGGGATTCCTCTGTCCATTTTACAAAAGAAAAGCCCTCTTCATTCCGGAAAAGCCTTACGCCACCAAAGAACCTATGCCTGGTGAATGCATTAAACATAAATATATCAAGGTCCCCATCCAGGTCTATATCAGCCATAGCGGAACCCGCCCCATGTTCTTGGCCACATGCGAGAGCGCCTATCTTATTAGTTACATTACTAAACTCTCCCCGCAAATAATCATTTTTGTAGCAAAGGCTCCCATCCAGATCATCAAAATGAAAAAGGAAATCATCATGTCCGTCAGCATCAAGATCAGCAAAACTAACAACCCCGTCACCCCTCTGCGTCTTAAAATCAATCACATAATCAGGTTCTATCTTTATATAATCAATATTACCCCTCGGAGAAAACCGTCTGTCTTTATCCATTTGAGGATTAATAAATATATCGGCCCTCTCCCTATACACATCAATCCTGTCCGGAATATTATCATGATTAACAAACCCGTAGGAAAAGGATGTTATCTTCGACTCGACTTTCATCAATGAGGATTCATTTTCTTCAATTACATTTATAGAATCCGGAGGCTCGCCCTCCCCCAACCAGATATTATCAACCCAGGCTTCGATTCCCGCTCCATGCGAAACACCAAACCCAATCGATTCAACAACAATATCTCCATTGTTAAACGGTCCATATCTTTTCCATAGATAATCGTAAATGGGTTCACTGTGATACTTCCAACACAGTGGAGAATCGTGAAAAATATTCATATAATCATTCATATATTTTACATAATTAACGGCGCCGGCGGTGAAGATGAAATCATTTCGTTTATCTTTCAGACTCATATAAATCCAGAAGCCATTTGTTCCTATAACCCTGGAGACATTCCAGCACCAGGCAATATGAAGATCAGGAGTAATTACAACCGGCTCAATGCCATTCTTCCCGAAGTTATATTCTACCGAACCGCTTTCCTCTTTTTCCCGGACTTTCAGATGTAATACATACTTACTTCTGTTCCCCTTTGTATTCCCCTCTATTTCCATCAGTAATGGAATCGGGGAAAAAATTCCTGGGGAGCTACACACCCCCCCCTTCCCATCTTCAAAATTGAGAAAGAGGATAGTTTTACTAATTTTACTGTTATTATCGCAATCTGGCAACGGTGGTAACCCTGCCCGCGCGGAAGGTACAAAAGCTTCTCCGGTAACCATTCCGATAATCTGAAACCATCCGTTTTGGAATGAATTCAAGGGAAAAGTCCAATTTGTAACTAAATTAGTAATATCAGCATTAGCAGATAATACCATCCAGCTTGTAAAAAATATTAAAATTCCACAAAAGCAAATTATCAGTTTTTTCAAGTAGTCACCGGACCATGTTTCTTTTAAGATTGATAACTATACCCACCATAGCATTTTACAACCAATCAAAATAATATTCAAGAGATTTGTAACAATAGCGTTACATGGGTAATAAAAATGCAATATCAGTAGGATTGTTTCCCCGGGATAACACCCCGCACTCCACCCTTCGGCATTTTGTGGTCTCCGCTGTAGCGGGGAATTATGTGTATATGAAGGTGCTTTATAGACTGCCCGGCAGCTCTTCCGGTATTAATACCGATATTATAACCGTCGGGGTTGTACTCTGAGACGAGAAAGTCTTTTACTTTCCTGACAAGGGAAAAAATAGCTGCAATTTCCTCATCTGTCGACTCAAAGATAGTCTCTTGGTGCCTCTTCGGGATAACAAGTATGTGTCCACTCGCAACCGGATACTTGTCGAAAATAGCGTAGGCCAAAGCATTTTCGAAAAGCACCTCCTGCTGCCGGCAAAAGATACACTCTTTCACTATGACTCATTTCTGCTGTCAGCCGCGCTGCCTATCAGTTAAAAGCACCTCGCATCGGATCCCACGCTGGAAGGATCTCGGGCTCTGTTTTAAGAATCTTAAGGACATCCTTCGGAACATGGCTCCTGCGGACTATCACCGAAAATACATACTTGTCAAACCACTCGTCATACATCGTCCAAAGGCCATTGTTCCCTGTATCCTTACCCCAGGAGTTTTCGACAAGCCATTTCTCCGGAGTATTATCATCACTTAAATCAACACCGATAAATACCATGGCGTGGCTTGGAATGCTTTCCCGGTAGAGTACTCGCTGAGCCTTTGTCATCAGCGCTTTGGTTCCAAGCAGAGAGGCAACATCATAAGCTCCCGAAGCGAGTATCCCGTTCTTCGTATCGTTGGCCTTACCTACATCCGCCGCGAACCAGACCGGTTCATCGTTCAGGACCGCCTTGAGAGCGTACTCTCTCAGCTTGTCTATTTCCACATTGATAAATTCCATATCGGAAAGGTCAGACATATTCCTGCAGAAGCGTATTCTGTAGAGTTTGTTATACTCATACCCAGGGTGATCCAACAAGCATATATAATCTTTTAAATCTACCTTAACAGCCTCTTTGTAAAACGAAAGAGGGGTATAGTTCTTTTCAAATATCTTTTCATCTTTATCCTCTACCCTCCAGGTGAACTCCTCCGGAGGAATCCCCATGTTCAGAACTAGGAGGCGATATACTTTTTTCAGCATTTCGACTTTTCCCGCTCTAAGCTCAGCTTCACTTGCTCCTTCTGAAGCGGCTTCTCTTATCTGCGCGGCGAAGGATCTGACCACCCTGTTCAGTTGTTTGTTCATTCTCCCCGTACTACTCGTGTTCTTTGTTTCCGGCATAACTGATTTCGGAACCGTGCCATATTTCTCTATTAAATTTACGACATAGTTCCACCAGCCACCATCTGGAACGGGGTCCTTAAGAAGTGTCTGAAGTTCCCTGTCATCTATATCCCTGTCTCTCGTTTCGATTACAGCCTCTAAGAAGGTATTCGCCTTTTCAAGCTTGTCCCAGAAGAAGAGATAGTTTTCAGAAAATTCAAATTCAGATAAGTTGTACTTCTTCATTACCGCCGGACGCATCATATTAAACCCCGCGAAGAGCCAGCATCTTCCGCTGCTCTTCTGATTCGTAATACCCTTAGTCTCTATCTTGCTGCTAAAGAGGTCATCATGCCTGCTGTGAAACTCCCTGTCAAAGGAGAGTACTTTTAAATCATTGTTCGAAACGGCGTTTATAAGGGCACGGGTTTGTGGATTAAGCTCAAACGAGCCTTCGAGCTCCTTGATTAGTTCCGGCGTTAATCCCTCGTGTGCATCAGCCGCAAAACCTTTTACGGCAAACCAGGAGATAAGCACCACTAAAACTGTTAATACACTTAAAACCCTTTTCATCTTTATCTCTCCCTTTTTGAGCCTCCAGCAAAGAATTTATTCCGTTATCGTCTCGCCTGCGTCCGATTTAATCCAGCACCTGGCTCCATTCACGAGTTCTATCTGCCACCAGGCGCCCCTATTCTCGATCAATTTAAACTCGGTTCCAGCGCAAAGGGGATCTGTAAAACTCGGCTGATATGTCACAGCATCCCCCTTTCTCGCTACGGTCTCGTCGTCGATAATAACACCTGCAGGACTTTCGGTAAAATTAATTCTCTCAACCATAAGAGAAGTAAAGAACCCCGCGCTGATAATGGCAAAAATAATAATCACTATTTTAAACCTCCCGCTCCTGACAAAAATATATAATGAAGCCGTCATCCACATAAGAGCAAAAGAGATAGAAAAAACAAGGAATTTCACGCTGTATGGCAGGTCATAATGAAGGAAAAAGAGGGTTTTAAAAATCTTTTCTCTCTCTTTTTCTTCTACCTTGTTCTTTCTCCTGCCGCGAGCGTATTCAAGATTCCGCCTTAGATTATCATCATTCGGGATATAGAGAGCCGCGCGTTTGTAATTCAATATTGCACGCCCCAGATCATCCAGCCTGAAATAGGCATTTCCTATATTATAATAGATCCTTCCGTTTCGGACTCCCCCCTCCTCTACCATCCTTCTGTAGTGAAGAATCGAACTTCTAAAATAATCCCTAGCCGATTTGGGACTTGACGTTTCAAGCTCCAAGCCCTTCTGAAAAGCCTTTTGTGCCTCGGCGAGATCGCCTCGGATTTCCTCTGTTGAAAGTCCGGCCGCGCAAAGATTTAAAGAAATAATCATAAACGCGGCGGCTAGTATAAAAATTGCCGGTTTTATACTTAAGTATCCATTAAACCTGTAAATACTTCTGCCGTTAAGAAATTTCATAGTTTCTTATCAAGCCTCACGGCTATATCCTTTGTTCTGTCAATAAGCGATCCGGAATCATTCTCCCCCGCGGCGGTTGCTCCGGCGTATCTTCCGTGTTCACATACCGCAATAATACTTAATAATGATTCAATCAGTTCTGGACTTATTCCCCTTTTCTCAAGCTTATTTTTTATCTCTTCGGATGTAAGCGCGGAGCCCGCCCGTCGCAGTTTGCTGCCCAAATATTCTTTTAGGGCTTCAAGAATCCTGCCGCATAAAACCTCTCGCTTCAAATTTTTCTCTTTTACAAGAACGGTGAGTTTCCTCCTAAGGATTTTACCGGATCCCCTTGCCCTTCTCGCTAAAGGATCGGCATTTCTGCTCCTCACAACGATGCTGCCAACCAGAAGTATTACGAAAAGAGCCGGAGGAAAACCAATGAGCAAAATACTCCAACGGTGATACATCAAAGATCCAAAACCGTAATCCATCCTCGCCATCACAGCATCGCCTCTGTAATTATAGGCAATGCCATCTCTCCAGTGCTCAAGTACTGACCCTTCAGGAGCGCGATCTAACCCCTCAGCGTCACTCGCCGTAACAGTCCTGGTCGAATTAACGGTAATAGGTATCGGATCCGACTCTACAGTGAAATATCGCTCTTTGGCAGTATCAAATGAAACAAACCGGATCGGAGGTATTCGGGTTACACTATGATTTTTTGCTCTGATTGTCTGTGTAAATATTTTCTTTCCATCTTTCACAACACCCGCTGCCCTCTCAGACGGTATCTTAAAATTCTTCGAAAACTCCTCAAGCTCTCCGAGGGGCGGCAATGTGAGGTTTTCCATATAGTCGGAACCTTGCAGTGTGATTATCAATGTAATAGGATCTCCAACATCTACCTCAGTCGGGCTTGCCGAGGCTGAAATCCTATACTCACCTACATACCCGGAAAAGTCCACCGGCCTACCCTCTTCCGGAAGCTCTTTTACACTGAGAGTTGGGCTATTGGATGGCACGACAAATTTTCTCTTTCTTTCGCGGGACCTTAATCCGCGCGAGAAGAAATCATCAAAAAACCCATCTCCTCCTAATCCACCGCCTGTTTCACACGAGACAATGAATTTAGAAATAGCAAAAAGTCCTGAACGCTTCGGTATGAGAGCTAGTTCAAATTCAAGGGTCGTGTAATTTTTTCCCTCAAGGGTACCATTACTCTTAAGTGCTATGAACTCTTCGCCGCCGATAGGCACCCTAAAATAATTCTTCCTTTTATCAATCACAACCTCCGGCTTTTCAATATCGAAGTCGGGGTTTTCCAGGAAAGGCGCTGTAACATGAAAACTGTTCACATCCTGACGCAAATACCATACAACCGAAAGGATAACCGGTTCCCCTACATAACAACTCTTTCTTGATAACCTGAGCCTCAGTTTAAAGTCCTCTGTTTCCTCGGGATCTCCAACATTAATCGCCAACGCGTTTGTCTTTAGGTTCTTGCCGCCAACTTCAATTGTAAAGGAGGGGATTCTTAAAACACCAGCCCTCAGAGGAGTTAATTTATATGTAAACACATATTCCTTTTTAACTGTTCTGCTGAAGCTGCCGTTCACAATCGAAACAGACTGACTGCTGTTGTTTGAACCTCCGGCAAACTCAACATCGAAACCTTCCAAGCCATCAAGATTAGGACGCTTAGCATCAGTAGAACCCATAACTGTTATCTGCATCAGGAATGATTCTCCCACATAAACATTATTAGATTCCACAGCGGTACGGGTAATTATTCTGTCCGCTGAAATAAGAGGTCGAGCAGCAAATATCATCAGGATAAGACACATGAAGAAAAAAATAACTCTCCACTTACTTATCGCTCGATTATCCGATTTACTGATCAAAAAAAACATCCGGCCTACCAATCTTTTTCAACCGATCTGTAACCCGAGCCAGCCTGCTGCTCTCTCTTTTCCCTGTTCTTTTTCTCTTCAGAAATAATTTTCTCAGCTGTTTCATTTTCTTTCTTTTCCGATGCCTTTTCTGCTTGCTTCTTTGGCTGCTCCTGCTGCTTATTATCCTTGTTTTTTTGCTTGTTTCCCTTGTTCTGATCCTTCTTTTTCTGTTTCTGATTGTCCTTATTCTCAGTTAACGAAGCTATGGCTTTCTTGAGCTGCTCTGACGACTCTTTCTGACCAACCACGGCATTTTCCGGCTCAAAGTCCGAGATCCTTTCAGCAGCATTCCCTTGCCCCGTAAGTGATGAATCAATATGCGCCTGCGCCTGCTGAACAGGGGGAGGGATCTTTTTATCAAACATCTCTTTTAGCTTATCCTTAACATCAGACGTCCCCCTTTTTATTTCCTCCTGTTTCTTCCCAAGTTTACCGGTGCCATCCTTCCAGCCGGAAACCCCTTTTGATTTTTCAGCAGACAACTTCTTACTTTCTTGCAGGGCCTTATCCTGCCGGTCGGCAAGAGAAACAAGGGAATCAACAATTTCCCTCATCTTCTCCTGCTGCTGCTTCATTTTTTCTTCCTGCTGTTTGATACGATCGAGAATATCCTTAATTACAAGCCTTGCCACTTCCATATTCAGGGCGGCGTCAGTTAAAGTGCTATCTCTCCCAAGCGCCGTGCCATACAAACGAACACTTTCCTTGTATTGTTCAAGTGCCTTCTTTAAATCACTGTCAGTTTGCCTCTGCCCATCCCTGAATGCACAGTTTCCCATATTGTACCATGCCCTCGCCTCGAGGGCGAGTTCTCTCGTCTTACTCGCCGTCTTCTCAAAGTACTCTGCGGCACCCTTAAAATCACCCTTCCTGTAAAGAACATCACCCGTGTTGAAAAGAATTACAGACGATTCAGGCTCTTTAACAGAAGCCTTTTCATAATACCCTACCGCGCCTTTATAATCACCCTTCCGGAAACTTTCGTTCCCCTTTGAAACAAGATTGCGCGGTGAATCGGCGGCCAAGTTTGAAAACGCGGCCGAAAACACCAGTGTCATCGCCACAGCGGCTGATATCATTGATAATTTATAAATCTTCATTTTTTTTCTCTCTTACGCTCTGTTACAAACATCTCAAATACAAGCAAGGCAATCGCTATCGCTAGAAATATTTGGAATTTTTCTTCATACAATTTGATTGTTTTGGATTCCATCTTACGTTTTTCCTCACCTGCAATCAACTTTCTGTATACATCTCCAAGGTCAATATTCCCGGTTGCCACATTCAAATATTTACCGCCGTCTGTAGCGTTTGCCATCTTCCTTAAGGTTGTAGCATCAAGCCTGCTCCAAACCTCCCTACCTTTATATTTAAGGAAAACCTTTTTCCCACTATCATTTGTTACGGGGATTCTTTTGCCCTGATCCTCATTACCCAAGCCGATCGCTATAATGCGAACGCCACGCTGAAAGGCCTCCTCGGCCGCTTTGACCGGAAACGAATCATGGTCCTCCCCATCCGTAATCAAAAGGATATCCTTATATTTCTTTTCCTGGTCGCCAAAACCATCCTCAAGAGCCTTTCTTATGGCATCCCCAATCAGAGTTCCACCACGGGAAATGCTATTCACATTGACCCTCTCGAGCATTAGCCTGAAAAAACCGTAATCGAGCGTCAATGGACATTTTAAAACGGCTGATCCGGCAAAGACAACAAGAGCTACACGGTCTCCTTTAAGAGACTTGATCATATCTTTAATGGCAAACTTGGCGCGCTCAAGCCTGTTGGGGGCAAGATCCTCCGCCAGCATACTCTTTGAAACATCCAGAACAAACACAATATCTCTACCCCTTCGCTCAACTGTCTGCGGCTTGGGATTCCATGCGGGGCTGGAAAGTGAAAAGACAATAAATATTACACTCAAGGTTACAAGCAGTAATTTCCAGAGCCTCCTTGCAGGATTAACAGTCATGGAAATCCTGTTTAGAAGACCCTGCTCGATAAACAACCGCAGCGCCCGTTTTCGTCTGTGTCTCGCCCACAGGTAGAACAGAACGGGAACGGTAGCCAGCCATAGAAAAGAAAGCATCTTTACATCACCAATATGCATAATCTATCAGGGTATCCTCCTAAAAACCGTGCAAGCCAACGCTCTTTCAAGAAGAATCAAAAGGAGCGCCGCCATCGCGAATGGCACAAACAATTCTCTGTAATCCACATACCGGACAGATTCTATTTCGCTCTTTTCCAACCTGTCTATTTCTTCATATATCTTTCTTAAGGATTCTTCGTCTTCAGCCTGTCTGGACAAACCCCCGGTTTTATCCGCTATCCGGTTCAGCGTTTCCATATCTACCTGATTGCTCTGCGGAACCTTGAAACTTCCGAGAAGTGTTCTGATTGTACTTACCCCTTCACCACCAACGCCTATAGCGTATATCTTTATTCCCCATTTCGCCGCGAGAGCGGCTGCCTCAAGAGGATTTCTCTTTCCAAAATTATTCTGCCCATCGGTAAGCAAAATAATGATCTTGCTCTTTATATTATATTCGTTCTCTTTGGAATCGCTACCGGATGTCATGTTTTCCCCCGCTGTTTTAAGTCTCGCAGCGGCAAGGGCTATAGCATCACCTATAGCAGTTCCGTCCTCACTCCTTCTCTTAACAATATCTATGGTATCTAAAAATCTTAGGAGCGCTCCATGTCCAAGCGTAAGAGGCGCCATCGTATCGGCGTACCTTGCAAATGCCACCATTCCCACAAGATCACTCGCTCTTCCTTCAAGATTCTTGCCGTTGCCCATAAGAAATTCACGAAACACCCTTTTTACAACCTCCAGCCTGTTCATCCTGCTTCCCCTGTATTCCATTTCCGCGCCCATACTCCCCGACCGGTCTATAACCATCGCCATCGCCACCCCTTTTGTAACATCCTTAACCTTCTCCCTCCCCATCTGGGGCCGCGCAAGTGCGATTATCAACAAAATCAACGCCGCAATCCGCAAAACAAGTGGAATAACAGAAAGCCTCTGCCTCAGGGATATACCAGCCTTTCGAAGATTTGTAAGGGACGAAAAACCTATGCTGCCAGTACTTCGAACCCGTATTTTGATAAAAATATAGACCGGTATAATCAGCAGAAGAAGAAAAACCCACGGAGAAAAAAATCTCATAGCGGCCGGCAGCCTGCTTAAGCGGCTTTCCGTTTCACCTCCTTTTTGATCTTTGTGGCGTTTATAAAATCCCTGCACGAATCAAAGGTTCTCTGGACATCCTTATCTGTCGGCTGTAGATGGGCAAATTTAACCATATCACAGTGAATAAGAAATTGCTCTATCATCTCTTTCTTTTCATCATCGACCTCAAGTCCACTTCCGGCTTCCATCAAAAACTCTTCGGTCGTCCTCTCAGGCGCTCTCAGTCCAAACCTATCTTCAATATAGCCTCTGAGTATATCCGAAACTTCTATTGTAAATTCTTTATACTTCTCTTGTTCGGCAAGTTTTTTGTCGAGAAGGCTCTGAAGTTTCAAAAGGGCAATCTCGTGAGCGGCAAGTTCTGGGATAACACGCATCTTTTTCTTTCGTAACCTGAAAAACACTAAGACAAGTATTCCGGCAACAAGGACAACGCCTATAATAACAAGTACCCAGGGAAATTTACGCGGCAGGTTTTGAGGCCCGGCAATATCCTTTATCTCAAGAGCTGATTTGTCCCCGGGCAGCAGAGAATTAACCTTCACCGTTATTGTGTCTGATTCGACAAAATGCTTGAGCGTATCGCCTTCGCTGTGAAACTCGACAACCATCGGCGGAATTTTGTATTCCCCGGATAGAAACGGCTCCAGCTTATACTCGCGGCTTGTTATAACTTCGTCACGATCTCCCAGCTTCGGCTCTAAGGTTTTGTAATCAACAATGCCGAATTGCTCTAGTTTATCCCCAAAAGAAGGAAGCTTTGCCACATATTTATCCCTGGCTTTTATCTGAAGAAGCAATGTGATATTTTCGGCAATTGTAATCTCTTTTTTACTCACTGCCACACGAAAATCAACGGGCCCCCGCTTGAAATTTCGATCAATTTCATATTTTGCGTCGGTAACATCCGTGGACTGCTTGCTATTGCATGAACAAATGGCCAATATCGCTAAGGCGCAAACCATATATCCCGCGGCTCTGATATTCTTCCATTTTGTCTCGATCATCACATATACCTGTCTTTATTCCGACTCGCCGGTTTTGGAGGTATGAATCACAACATCATACTGATTCATTAACTTTTGCATAAGCCCCTGCTGCACCTCTGCCTCTTTCCCCGCTCTGACCTTCGAATAGACCTGCTGTTTACTGTCATCAAATAATTTTTGCCCGCCTTTGTCGTCCTTGAATTCTTCTTTGTGCCCGTCATAATATTCTCGCAGATCTTCTTCTTTAATAGAAATCTTTGAATTGTACTCACCGTCGAGAAACCTCTGCACAAGCATTTTTCTTTCGGTCCGACGAGCGAGCTTTTTATAATCAGGGTCTTCATACAGCTTTTTATCCATCGCGTTTCTATATATCAGTTCTTCGGCAATATAGTTTTGAAGCCACTGCATCCTGTTTGTACCTTCCATGGCATTCTCAAGCATTTTCTCTTTCTGCTCTCTTCTCTGCTCCTCGGTAATGCTGGAAGCAACACTGCTTAGCATGACATCTATTTCATCCTCGATTAAACCTTCCATTTCAGGTTTTGTTATTTTCCAATTTCCTATTTCCGCTACGATCTCTTTCCCTTTATTACTATCTTGCGAAACGGAGGTTTTTTCCCGCAGTTCATCATGAAGGGCAGCGAACATCCCAAGTCTTTCAAGACATTCAGTTGTCCTTCTCGACAGGTCTGATTTGAAATTATCAATCTCGGCAAAGCTCTCCGAATGGTAATAGGCTTCCAGCGCTCTTTCATAATCATTATCTTTCTGATATGCCTTTCCAATCCTGTACCATATTGTAGCCCTTTCTTTCTCCCCCGCATCAGAGGCTGAGAGATACTCTGTCCATACCCTGGCGGCAGGCTGCAATAGATTCTGCCGTTCGAGCTTAAGGGCCAATTCTTCAAGCCTGCCTGCCGGAAGATTGTTCTTGCCATCAGCCGAACTCCCGCCACCTGTAAAAAACAGGGCCAGATTTAATCCTCCAAGCAGCACAGTAACAATCAAAAGAAAATATATTAATCGCGCATTGATTCCCTTTTCTCTTTTATCGCGATCCAGCGTTAAATTTAATTTCTCTTCCATGAAGACTCCATTCTTCTTAAATACTATTTTATAATCACAACGAAGTGATTTTGCGGATCAATACCGTTTCTCTCTCATTCTGAAAAATCTGACCAGTTCGGGGACATAATTCCTGTCGGTCATAATCTCAATATGATCTATACGCCTGGAAGCAAAAAGCTTCTTAAATTCTCTGGATTGCTCTCTGCCAAAATGTTCATAATTTTCCCTTACCCTCGCGTTCGCGGTATCCACAAGAACGATCTCCCCGGTCTCAGCATCCTCCAGCTCCACAAGGCCTACATTGGGAAGGACGACCTCTCTCGGATCAACAATTGTCGCCGCTATCAAATCATGTTTCTTACCTATTATACTCATACGCTTCTCAAAACCCTCCGCTAAAAAATCGGAAACCAGAAAGACTACAGCCTTTTTGGTAGCTACCTTTCCAAAGAAATCGAGGGCTCCCGCTATATCCGTTTTCGCTTTTCGCGGTTTGAAATTAAGAAGCTCGCTGATTACCCTGAGAACATGTGTAGTCCCCTTCTTCGGGGGAATATATTTCTCGACCTGGTCTGTAAAAAGAATTAAGCCGACCTTGTCGTTGTTTTTAACCGCCGAGAAAGCAAGCAAAGCGCAGAGCTCGGCGGCGACTTCATTCTTAAGTTTATTTACACTACCGAAATTACCGGAAGCCGACAGGTCCACAATAAACATAACCGAAAGCTCTCTTTCCTCAACGAACCTCTTTACATGCGGAATACCTGTGCGCGCTGTCACATTCCAGTCGATTGAGCGAACATCGTCACCGGGAAGATATTCCCTAACCTCGTCAAACTCCATCCCCCGCCCCTTGAACACACTCCCGTATTCACCGGCGAGGATCTCATTTACTACCCTGCTGGTAGTTATCTGAAGAGCCCTTATCTTTTTTGCTAATTCTTTAGTAATCATAATAGTGCTTCGTTATTAAAATCTGCCTGAGTCGGATTTACAAAACAGCTTCATTTGTCAACATGCGGGTTCTCACGGAATCAAGGAACAGGCACATTATCAAAGATTTGATTTACAATATCCTCAGGCGCTTTTTCTTCAGCCTCAGCCTCATATGTAATTATCACTCTGTGCCTTAAAACATCCATCCCTATCGATTTTACATCCTGCGGCGTAACATATCCCCTTCCCTGCAAAAAGGCATAAGCCTTCGAAGCCATAGCAAGAAACAAAGTGGCGCGGGGAGAAGCCCCGTACTGAATCATGTCGCTTATTTCAAGGCCGTACTTTTCAGGATTTCTCGTAGCCTGCACTAAATCCAGGATATAATCTTCTATCTTTTCATCCATGTAAATCTCGTCGTTGAGTTTTCTGAGCCTCTTTATGTCGGCAGGCTTAACTATCGCGTCAACGTCGGTGTTCGGTGAAGATCCGCCCATCTTCTTCAAAATCTCTTTCTCCTGATCCCTGTTCGGATAGGTAACTTTGAGCTTCAGCATAAATCTATCAACCTGAGCCTCAGGCAACGGATATGTCCCCTCCTGCTCTATCGGGTTCTGCGTGGCAAGCACCATAAAGGGATCATCGAGGAGATGAGTCTCGCTGCCTATAGTAATTTGCCTTTCCTGCATCGCTTCAAGAAGAGCGCTCTGCACCTTGGCGGGGGCTCTGTTTATCTCGTCAGCCAGGATGATATTCGCGAAAATAGGACCCTTTTTAGTTGTAAAATCACCTGAGCGCGGGTTGTATATTAGGGTGCCAAGCAAATCGGCCGGCAGAAGATCAGGGGTGAACTGTATCCTCTGAAAAGAGGCATGAATGGTTTTCGAAAGAGTGGTAACCGCGAGTGTTTTCGCCAGGCCCGGCACTCCCTCTATAAGAACATGATTATTACAGAGCAGCCCTATCAGCAAACGGTCAATAAGGTACTCCTGCCCCACTATTACTTTCGCGAACTCCGTCTTGATTTTTTCTAAAACAACAC